>CAMHMG010000134.1 GCA_946186175.1 uncultured Clostridia bacterium
CTAATTCATACTTGTTCATGTCTTATGCACCTCCTTATGGTCTCTGGCCCTCCCTGTCTTGGGAGAACAAGGAAATTGTGTGTATATGCACCACAGAGAAGGATTATAACACGGAATGTTATTATAAGTCAAACACTTTATTCATTTTGTATAAAATATTTTATACGAATCCCTTGAACCCTTTTTCAACGGCTTTACGTGGCAGCATCACCTGGTGTTCGCACCCCATACATTTAAGCCTGAAATCTGCGCCCACACGAATTATTTCCCACGCATTCGCTCCACATGGGTGCTGCTTCTTCATTTTTATAACTTGTCCTATCTGAAAATCCATATCACAACTCTCAACCATCCAATATATCTTTATTATTTGACTGTCACTGGAGCCGTTCACAATATCAAAATGTACATTATGTTCCGACCACTACTTTTCTACACAATCTCCTCTATATCCTTCGGTACATCGTAGAAGAAGCCCTGTCCGCCGGAAATATTAAGATCTCTAATTGTGTCGATTACCTCTTTTGTCTCTATACCTTTGACATAAGCGTCTATATTATGGCTCTTTGCAAGTTCGAAAAGTCCTTTGAGATCATTTTGTGCAGTCTCGTCATTCTCGATACCTTTAACAAACTGCATGTCAAACTTAATACAATCAACAGCAATATTTTTAATGATCTCCAGCGAAGCATATCCGCTTCCAAAATCGTCAAGGAGTATCTTAACGCCCTTGTCCCTTAGAGCGGTTATCTTATTATTTAACAAAGTCCAATCAATAAGACGACAATCCTTACTAAGCTCTAAGCAGACATTCCCTAATGGAAAATCTGTCATTTCGGCAGCATCAAAAAGTGTTTCCTCAAAAAATATATCTTCGAACTGGGACGCTGAGATATTAATGCCCAAGATCAAATCAGGATTACTGTCAAGAAGTATCTTACAGTCTTTCATTGCCTGATTGATGATCCATATTCCCATCTCTTCAAAGGCAAAATCGTTTTCCAAAACAGGAATGAAATCAGCAGGCATTACCTCTCCAAAACGATCGCTCTCATAACGGACAAGCGCCTCAACACCGATCGTTTTATCATTCTTTGTACAGATGACCGGCTGATATTTGATGTGAAAATTCTCACAATCATTAACCATATCATTCCTTATCTCATTAATCATCTCTAACTGTCTCTTAGATTGATCATCTTCCATATTGTTAAATGCTACAAGTCCGCCGTTCTTGTGATCCTTTGATTCACTATACGCTTCATTGAGACAGGTATATATAGTTCTCTCATTCACCTCAAAATCATCAACAGACATTATACTACCGCAGGTGATAATATTATTTTTAATTTCATCGATAACTATGCCGCTCTTTAACGACAATTTGATCTTATCATATACTGCTTCCATATCAGGCATATCCATACCGTTAGACATAATTGCAAATTTGGAGCCATCCATACGATATAATATTCCATCCGCACCGATACACTCCTGTATCAGCCATGCTATACGTTGTATTAATTTATTACCATACCCATATCCGTATTCAGCATTAATATCCTTCATTTTTACAATGCCGATCAGCATAATATTCAAATGCTGCTGCATTGCAAGCATAGCTGAGAGATCATTGAAAAATCCGGACTCATTTCTAAGAGCGGTAATCGAATCCGTGTACTCCATCAAGCCTTCATTACTTATAACTCCGCCTACCACAACAGGGCTTCCTTCATCATTTCTTATCACTCCGCCTTTGAATCTAAACAGACCATAATTACCATCTGAGGTCTTAACACGATAATTAAGGTCATAGACAAATGTCTCTCCTGCAAGCAGTTTATCCATAGTGTCCTGATAACGTTTTCGATCATCCGGATGTATGTAATTGAGCCAATTATCTTTCCCATTCTCAATAAACTCAGCCGGAAGTCCAAAGAATTCAACCGCTCCCTTTGAAAACCTGGTTATACCTTTCTCAACATCATATAATGAGACACATTCTCCTCCTGCAAACATAGATAAAACATTAAATTGATCATCAAAAAATGTACTGGTATTCATATACATATCCCCCTATAATCAGTTATTGTTGTGTTCACGTTCACAAAACATTTCATCCAGAATCTTATATAATACGTTAGGTTCTACCGGTTTAGACAGATGCTCGTTCATTCCGGCCTTAAATGATTTTCTGATATCTTCATCGAAGCTGTTAGCCGTCAATGCAATTATCGGCACCTTCTTCGCATCCGCTCTGTCAAGCTCTCTTATTGCTTTAGTAGCAGCAATTCCATCCATCTCCGGCATCCTTATATCCATAAGTATAGCATCGAAATGATCAATGTCACTTTCCTCAAATATTTCTAATGCCTTCCTTCCATTCTCCGCATACTCAACCTCAATGCCCTTCATCACAAGAACCTGCTTCATCAATTCGGCATTAATTATCATATCTTCAGCAAGTAATACACACTTTCCGGCAAGATCCATAGCGTGTTCTTCTTCTGATCCGCTCGCATCTTTAACCTCAGCATTTTCAAGCTTAACCTCTAAAGTAAATGTAGTGCCTCTGCCTTCTTCGGATTCAACAGCTATATCACCGTTCATGAGACTAGCAATCTTCTTAGCGATGGAAAGTCCCAGTCCCGAACCGGCTGTATTGGCGTCCTTCTGGCTAAATGAATCAAATACCCTCGGAAGATATTCCTTATCTATTCCAATTCCCGTATCACTCACTATGAACTGTACAACTGTGTTGTTATCAAACTCTGCAGTCTTTGATACCTGAACAGCTACATTGCCTCCTTCGTCAGTAAACTTAACAGCATTGCTGATAATATTGATAAGTGCGTGTTTAATCTTAACCTGATCGCCATAGAAATCTTCCTTCAGATCGCCCTTAACAGTGCACTCATATGTAAGTCCTTTATCCCGGCATCTTTCACCGGCATCATCATTAATCTTATCAAGCAGATCAGTAAATGCGAATTGTTCCTTCTTTAACTCAATCCTGCCGCTCTCTATATCACTCATTTCTATTATATCACCGATCAGGGTTAACATATATCTTGCCCTGTCGGCGATTTCCTCAAGTCCAGCCTTGACCTTAGAAGAATGATCCGCTTCCTTAAGAATATTATCATCAAGTCCTATTATAGTGTTTAAAGGATCCATTATCTCACTACTCATACTAGATAAGAAGCTCATCTTAGCCATATTAGCCTCTTCAGCCTCGTCAAGTGCAGATATAAGCTGTCTGGTTCGCTCTTCCTGTTCTTTAAGGATATCTGTAGTATCACTCTTTAACAGCACATAGAACTTTGCACGTGGATTGACCATATAATAATCAAATCTCTTATAGTATGTATTTCCATCAACATCAATTGCGACATTGACTGAATAAGAACTGTTATTGGCAAGCTTTCTCTCAACAGTATCTAACGAAAGAGAATCCATAACCTTATTTTTCTTCTTGTCATCTCCGGCAAGAACAGGATATACCTGGGCATCTAAATATAGTTGATACTCGCCCACCTTTGATATTGGATAAATATGATCATTTTCAACATTGTCAGTATTATCTATAATTATTCCGTAATTGCCATTAGACAGATATGCGATCGTATCGAATTCTTTCGACAAAATGTTATTAAGGATCATTTGTCCTGCTTTTTCCACATTGCAGTCTTCTTCCGTTATAAATGCAATAATATTGCCCATAAGTAAATGTCTGGTCATATTCGCCGTTATCTTAATATAACAGTAATTGCCCTTGTTTCTTCTTGAATAGACAACCTCGGAAATCTGTGTTTCACCGTTGATATATGTATTGATCAGATTCTCCCTTGAAAAAGTCTCTAAGAATCTCTCTTTCTCTTCGGGAACAACATAATTCTGCGCACGTCTCTCCATTATCTCCGAGTAGCTATATACAAGTGAATCTGTACCGCTGACATCCCTGCCCTGTATATCTTCAACCGCATCTTCACTAAGATCTGCACGTAACATACTTAGTGTGTTCTCGCCCTCATGATAAAAATCATTACCCATGTTCATGTAGGACGCTCTCAAATACTCTTCATATTCTCTCAAAGAAGTCACCTCAAAGAAAGTACAATATATATATTTGTCCTTGAAATCATCAAAAAATGAAAAGCTTACTTTACACCATATGATGTTACCCTTAGTTGTACATTCCCTTATTGTCAATTCAGAAGTCCCGTCTTCACTAACACGCCGCCTTAATATTCTTTTGACAAAAATCCTGTCGTCCTGATGAATAATATTAAAAAAACCTATCCCGTTAATATAATCGATTGCTTCCGATTCATTACATTCCATCATTTTTGCAAACAAGTCAGAAACATAGACCGCATTGACACTTCCGTCGATGCCTCTCTTCAACAATACAGCAGAATTCTCAATATTCCGGATATTTTGCAGAAAACAAACCTCTGCAGATTCTGAATATGTATCAGTAATGTTCATACTATCGTTTCCCATAAACCCCTCCTATGCTGCCAACACATTAAATATACGCAGTATCTATTCAGCTATGCTTTATAGATACGCGACAGGCATGGTGCTTATGCACATTCCAGTATGCCTGTCGCATCGTAAAATATATATTTTCCTACGAATCTCGCAGTGAATGCGAGATTCTACCTGAATAGTTACAACTTACTTCCATTATTCTATCACAAATGTGCTCTCTGCACCATATTTATTTCATGATGAACTACTAAAAACTGCCATCACTAAACTTAAGCTTTCGGCTTCGTAAAATGAGCACGTATACATGAAAGCAGCACTCATCTACACATTTTAAGCTTGATTCATTCATCTTCCAACGCAAGAAATGAAGTTTCTTATTATATAAAAATGACTATGCCCTTAGACATAGCCATCTCATATATTAATATAATCTTAAATACGATACAGCAAGTGTTTTTCCGGATTAAATGTTACATCATTTCATAGTAACCTTCACTCTCGGATTGCCGTCCTCATCTGCCTCGATCATTTCCACCTTATCCATAACAATATCATCATTAGGTGCAGATTCAGCACCGTCTCCTCCCATCGAACGGGGAACTTCTAAGAATCCGTCAACCACTTCCATTCCTTCTGTCACCTCACCAAAAGCAGCATAATCGCCATCTAAGAAAGAACAATCAGCATAGCAGATAAAAAATTGACTGGATGCACTGTCCGGATCCATACTTCTCGCCATAGATACAATACCTCTCTTGTGCGATATCGAATTATCAACTCCGTTAGATGCAAACTCTCCCTTTATCAACTCTTCGCTGCCACCTGTTCCATTGCCAAGCGGATCTCCTCCCTGTGCCATAAATTCATCTACCACCCTGTGAAATGTCAATCCGTTATAGAAGCCCTGTTCCACAAGCTTTTGGAAATTCTCACATGTAATTGGAGCAACCTCAGGATATAGTGTTATCACAAAGCTCTGACCGTTAAATGAATATCCACTCGCCGGTTGTTTGGAGTCAGCTGCCTCTGTATCTCCGTCAGCCGTCTTCTCATCTGATGTCTCTTCATCATTTGCCTCAACTGATGCATTCTCACTTGACTCTTCATTTCCGGAAGATGATTCAGCACCTGCACCACAGCCTGTCAATGCCAATACGCCGACAATACTCATTGTCATTATTACTCTTTTTAATAATTTCTTAGTCATCATCATTTCTCCTATTTCTAATTTCTTTTCATTAAACATATCTATTCATATGTGATTCATAGATACACGACTAAAAAGTTGCTTTAATCCGGCAACCATTGTACCAAATATATTATTATTTTCCAATAACTATTTTAATATTTTACTTTGAAAGTTTGACTATTGACTTTAATTATAACTCTCTATAAAATGTCTCTGAAATACATTAAATCATGTAACTGTTCAGACAGCACCCTGTATTTACAATAATAAACAGAAAGGTATGGATCATGAGTACAAACAACAGCAAAAACAAAAGTTCACACACAACCAGTTTAAAGGGTGTTCTTATCCTTCTTATAACCGCCTTTATATGGGGAACTTCATTCGTCGCCCAGAGTATCGGTATGGAGAAGATCGAAGCCTTCACCTTTAACGGAATAAGGACCATAATGGGTGGGTTGTTTCTGTTACCTATAATATTTGTAAAGGAATTAATAATAAAAAAACATTATACTGACAAAGAAGCTTCAAACCAATCGGACAGCAATATCAAAGCACACAGAAACATTTTCACTAAAAAGGCTTTGAAATACGGTATCATTCTTGGTTGTATTTTTTGTGTTGCAAGTAATTTCCAGCAATTTGCATTCTATTATTCCACTGCCGGAAAAATTGCATTTATCACCTCTCTTTATATGTTCTTCGTCCCGATAATAGGATTATTTATAAAAAAGAGAGTTCCAATCCTTACATGGATTTGTGTAGTATTCGGTTTTGTAGGATTATATTTCTTATGTGTAACCCCTGACCAGCTGAGCAACATTAACAAAGGAGATATTCTCGCTCTAATCTGCGCATTCTTCTATTCAATACACATTCTCTGCGTAGAAAAATTTGCCAGAGAGGTTGATGGTACACTTCTGTCCTGCCTGCAATTTTTCGTAGGAGGCGGCATTTCTCTTATCATGATGTTCATATTTGAGACACCTGTCATTTCCGATATATTAGCAGCCGGCAAACCTCTTCTCTATTCCGGAATCATGAGCTGTGGAATTGCCTATACACTCCAGATCATCGGACAGAAATATACAGAGGCAACCATCGCTTCACTTCTGATGTGTATGGAATCTGTATTCGCAGTACTATCATCAGCTATAGTATTAGATGAATATCTGACAAGAAGAGAAATAATCGGATGTACAATAATGTTTGTGGCAATCATAATATCACAAATATCGACAGCAAAAAGCAAAAATCAGGCCTGATAACCTAAAATAGCTATATAAACAAACTCGAAAATTACAAATATTTCTTGAATTATGTCAATAATTGTCCTATACTAAAACAAGGTATAAGTATTACCTTCAATATCCACAGTTCATATTAAGGAGGTTATTTAATGTTTACTACAGTCAATTTTGATGAAAACGAAGCCAAATCGTTTGGCCCATGGATCTATGAAATATGTCAAGAGCATCCTCTTCCACGTATATTTAACGGCTTTTTCTCAGTGGATGATCAGGCATTATACAAATTCAAAATACCACGCAATGATATTGAACATAGAGATATTGTACCGGGTATGCATCTATATGATTATGTAATTGCACTCTATGATGACTATATTCGTATCTTAGAGCGTGAGGAGGATTCAGTCAAAGAAAAGATAATCACAATGAGTGAGTTCATGGGGCTCCGTATTTATCACAATCTATTACAGGGTATCTGTATTATATATACCAAATTAGGTTCGGTAACCTTCCCTTTCAGTACAGTTTCAGATGACATCATTCAGAAAATGACAAAGTTTCTTTTTGACAAGGTTAACATCGATACCTTCAGCGATCAAAATATTAATGTTTATTCTCTTCCTGTTACACATGATCATTTGGAATCAGATCTTCTCCGTACTTTGGTTCATACTATGAAGAAGAAACAGAAGAGTTTTAAGATTGGTGCCATTCAGAAGGATATGAAGCTTAAACGTATCGACAAATCTGCACAATCTTATGCAAGACGTTTATTCTGGGATGAGATCAATCCTGAGTCAGCTCATATATTTACCGACAAAGAACTTGTTGTTATACAGAAGAGCTCTTTTCCGGTTATTTTAGGAACACCCGACTATGGCTACTCATATTTGATCGTACCTCTCAGATATGTCAAACATTTTGAGGTCGCAGAATCTACAGAATTTGCCAATCTTCGTAACCTTACGATTCATATCGGTCCAAGTGAGGTTACCTATTATTACAAGAGTGGCAACGCGGAAATTGCAGAATTCTATGATGCAGTTCAGAATCTGTAAATAACAGAACAACAGCTCTAAATGCTAAGCATTTTTACTTGGCATTTGGAGCTTATTTTTTATCAAAACCCATTTGACTAAACCATACCAAGGAGAGTATAATTAGAGAGTTACATTATTATAAATAGTACAAATGGGAGAAAAGATATGAAGAACAATAAGA
>CAMHMG010000135.1 GCA_946186175.1 uncultured Clostridia bacterium
GTAATGGGCAGTTCTTCCATCTGGCGAAAGACATTGGGTATCATAAAGTCCTGAAGATATCTGCGGGCTTCCCTGACAATATCTTTCTTGCTGATATTACCCTGGTAGAAGCAGACTATCTTATTCTTCTTTTCGTCAAATACACAGCAGCTTCGTTTAATAGCATCTATTTTTTCAAGAGTGGCTTCAATTTCCCCAAGCTCTATTCTGTGTCCCATGTGTTTGATCTGATAATCTCTGCGTGAGGTAAAGCAGAGGTTATGATTTTCGTCATAGTAGGCAAGGTCGCCTGTCCGGTAAATGGTCTCGTTCCATTTATCATTTAGCGGATTGTTGGTAAATGCACGGGCTGTCTGTTCGGGATTATTGTAGTAACCAAGTGAAAGGCAGGTTCCTGCCACGCATATCTCACCCTCGATACGGGGTTCACTAATCTCCTTATCGTTCTCGTCTATAAGGAATACCTTCTCATTGGAAAACGCCTTCCCGATAGGAATTATCTCTCCGGCTTCAAAATCCCTGTTTATCTCATAGTATGTGCAGTTACAGGTTATCTCCGTAGGACCATAGAGATTGACAAAGCGTGCATCCGGATAATAAGATCTCCAGTAATTCAAATGCTTGATCGGCATCGACTCACCGGAAAACATTATGCGTTTGATGTAAGCCGGTTTCTTATATGAAAGTCCGTCAAGGATTGAAACAATTCCAAGAGCCGATACTGCCCAGGTAAGATTAGTTACCTTCCTGTCATCTAGAAAATCTAGTAGTTTGACGGGTATGGAGAAATACTCTTTGGGTATCAGTTCTACGGTTGCACCGACAGCTAAAGCACTGTATATGTCTTTGACCGAAACGTCAAAATCCAAAGGAGCCTGATTGCCTAATATGTCATTATCATTTATATCAAAAGTTTTTGTAAATACATCAATAAAGTCGATTACCGAGCGGTGACTTACCACAACTCCTTTAGGAACACCGGTAGAACCTGAGGTAAAAAGAACATATAAGGGATCGGTGTCTGTGTGAGTTGAAGCAGCCTGCGATAAAAGATCATCATCCATCCTGCCACCTATGAGCTCCTCTGCTAAAAGAAGTTTTCCTGAAAAATCAAGAGAAGAAGCATGCTCTGAATAATCATTGGCTGTTATAAGTATATCAGGCTCTAAAGTGCTTATTATCTGATTAAGGCGGTTGGTCGGCTGGGCTGGATCTAATATTATATAAAATCCACCTGCGAAAACTATCCCCATCATTATCTCGATAGTAAGCACGGTCTTATCCATCATGATCGGTACAGGCTTTCTAATGCAATCATGTCTTGCAAGGTTAGTACCGATTATCTCCGATATATCAAGCAGCTCCTTAAATGTTACCGCGCTGTTTTCATCTGCAAATGCTGTTTTTGAAGGATTGTGTTCTGCCTGTTTTCTCAGGTACTCAAGAACATTATTCATCTGTTATCTTTCCTCCCTCTTCTCCATACATACTTCACTTAATTTCGCAATTACCGATACAAAAATATATTATATCTATGCAATACTCACAACGAAAGTAACTTATATTAGAGTTTCGCATTAACCGTAACATATCTACTTAAGTACCTCCGCAAGTGTCGCGGAAAAGCGCCTTGCCGCCTCCCCGTTCATATGTCCGTCAAGATCGGTATAACAGGTAAGGTCATGTTCAGTCATATCATAATATTGTCCGTAGTTAAAATTAATGTATGGCACACCTGCTTTGTTGAAATAGTCAGTGTAATAATCATTAAGTGCGGCATTGCCATCGTTGCATTCCTCTAAGGCTCTGTCTGACAATGGAGTGGTAACAGCGACAAATTCGATGTTATTGTCCTTGCATAGATCTATGATCTTTTGCAAATAATCCATATTTTTTGCCACAATATCTTCGGGAAACCATTCCTCTGCGTAATCATCCTCTAAGGTTTCGATATCTACAGGATATCTCTCTATAAAACCGCTTTCATGGTATTTCTGCGTTTTCGTAGCAAAACTTTCAGCACTGTAATCACCTGAAAGCTTCTTAGTGACATTGTCCTTGATATGTTTGATCTCATAGGAGAAATCATACTCATACCATGGGAAGAAAAGGGTGCGAAAATCACATTTCATCACAGTATTCTTGAAGTAATCAAGCTTTGCAAGGGATAGAGGAAACTCATGGAAGAACAGAAGATAATTGTTTCCTTCTTCCTTCTCACGCACAAAATATCCGGGTGATACCTCATAGATTATGCGCTTTGGAGTGTGACCATTTTCAATCATAAGCTTGGTCATATATAATACGTCGACCGGATATTCACCACCTACACAGAGGTTGTGGCCCGTGCGTCCGCTAATGTCTTTCATTGTATCGGGATCGATATTCATCTTGCCGTGTGAGGTTCCCACAAATACATCATCATAGGTGTTGTTAGATATCGCATGGATATCATTTCTCATGAAAGTACACGGATAGAGAAGTGTATCTGCCGCTAACAAAACCAATAGAAGAACTGCGATGATCCCTACGGCTGAAAGTGTTTTCTTAAAACTGTGCATATATAAATCCTTTCGGGGCCGATGTAGACCCCATAATTCCAATTAGTAAAAATAAAGCAATATTGATTGCGGCAGCGACTGGTATCGGAAGGGTGTGAAGCTTTTCCGACAGTTTAACCCCGCGTTCTTTTAAGATACCGACAGTTACCATTACAATACAACCGATTGCGATGATCAGAAGAGCCTGTGGAACATAATCCGTTCCGCCTCTTCCTGCAGCTATATCGAAAATCTGTGACAGGTCAAAATGTGTAAATGCCTGTTTGACCAGATAATTGCCTTCCGTTAACGTATCCGAGCGGTCATAAAACCATCTGAGATTAACAATAATATACGTTCTGATAATCTGGAAGATGCCGTACCATTTTTCTTTTCCGGAAATGTGCAGAGCCTTTTTCCAGTTCCGATAAGTCCCGCCCATCAGCTCGCTAAATGCTATTATACCACCATTTAGCAGGCCATAGACAACATATTTCCAGCTTGCACCGTGCCAGATTCCAACCAGAAAGAATACTATGAAATCAGCAAGTGCTATCGGAACTATACGCCCCATTTTCTTGCCGAAAGTCTTCCTCGACCAGCTTGAGAACTTAGTCATCCACGAAGATAAGGTGATGGGATAGAATACATAGTTCATCATCCACTCGCCAAGTGTGATATGCCAGCGTTTCCAGAAGTCCGCCATGGACTTTGCAAGATAAGGCTGGTTGAAGTTTTCGTCCATCTCTATTCCAAAGAGATTAGCAATTCCAATGACAACATCGATACCGCCTGAAAAGTCTGCATATAACTGGATTCCGTAAAATACAAGACCAACCAATACGATGCCGTTATACCGGTCCGGATCGTCCCATATCGCATCAGCGAAAATGCCTGCCCAATCGGCTATGATCATTTTCTTGGCATATCCCCACAGTATCCGTGATAATCCTTTGGTTATTGATTCCCATGAGAATTTGTGAGGGGTGATCAGTTGTGGTGCCAATCGGTTGTAATTGCCTATCGGACCCTGCATGAGCTGTGGGAAGAATGAGATAAACAGAGCGAAACGGAAGAAATTCTTCTCTGCCTTTGCTTTCTTCCAGTATACATCCAACAGGTAACCGATCGACATAAAGGTATAGAACGAAATTCCAAGAGGAAAAAGTATTGTGATTCCGGGAATATTAAGTCTGCATACCGAATTGAGTATGTCCGTAAAAAAACCGATATATTTGACTATAAAAAGCATCAAAAAACCAAGGATAACACCTAATGTTACCACCCGTTTCTGAATCTTTGCCGGCGCATTCTTTGTCTGTAAATGATCGATAATAAGTCCGAAAATCCAGACAACGATCGTCGAATATAATATGAATACAAGGTAGCGGGCCCCTCCGGCAAGGTAATATATATAGCTGAATATAAGGAGCACACCCCATCTTATCTTTTCCGGTGCCAGATAGTAGCAGATTACCGCTGCTAAAACAAAAATAATAAATGCATTTGATATTAGTGACACTGTTCTTTCTCTCCAACTTAAGTAAATCTTTGTCGCAAGTATTAAAATTAAGCGACACACAACAAACTTATTATACTTCTTTTGACAATTATATACAAGGTTTTTTGTGCCTGAGAAGCTACTGAAAATATTGGCATATCATAAAAATACAAATATTTAGAATATCAATTTTTTAGTGGTAATAATTCTACATTTATCTTATAATATTAGTGTCATAATTCATAACTGCTTTGTGCATGGATAATAAGCAGTTAGACTTAATCATATGATTATAAAAATGTATTGGGAGATAGTATAAGTTATGAAGCATGTAAAATCATTATTACTTGGAATAGCATTTATCTGTATAGGTGTGTTGGGAATGGAGCACTCCACCTGTATGGCGAAACATAAACAGGGCTGGAGTATGAATAAGAAGGGGCGCGTCTTTTATTATGATGAAAATGGAGACAAGGTAACAAAGAGTAAGATACAGATCGGGGAAAAGTTCTATTGCTTTGATAAAGACGGAATGCAGCATGTCGGCTGGGTCAAATATAAGAATCATTACTGCTATTATAATATAGGGGCTAAGAAAAAGGGATACCTTGTTTGTAATAAGAAAATCAATGGTATTAAGATCAATTCTAAGGGATATGCGGTTGACAACAAGGATAAAGCCCGTCTTCTTACGGAAGCCAATAAGATTGTGTTTTCTATTACCAATTTCAAGATGAGTAAAAAGGAGAGATACAAGGAATGTTTCCTTTATATAAGAGATAAGATGAATTGGAGAAATCTTACCGGTTTCAAATCTAATCTTGATGATTGGGATCAGTATTACGCTTCTTACGCCATATATAAAGGTTATGGTGATTGCTATACCGGAGGGTGTGGATTTGCTTATCTGGCAACGGCAGCGGGAGCTAAGAAGGTGTATGCGGTTTCTTCCGGCGGGCATGGCTGGGCAGAGATTGATGGAAGCTTCTATGATCCTAACTGGTCCTGGGTGATGAAGGATGTTGACAAATATTATAATGTTCCAAGATCGCTTAGCGGTAGAGGCGGCAGACCATCATACGCAAGCCATAGGACGTATGTGAAAAGAGTAGATTAATGGAGACAGTGAACCATCTTCTGTCTCCCTCTATTTATAACGATATTTTTTCACCTCCTTAAAGGGTATGTAACTGCTTAACTTCCAACCATCACTTAACCAGTTTGCATACACAGCCTCTGTGTCATATATATATCCGTCAATATAAGAGACTGCGTGCCTGGTAAAACCATCAGCAGCGACATCTCTTGTGCCATGAACACGTCCGTAATAGACGTAGGTTTTTTTATATCCAATCTCGTGTGCCATAACCGTGAACATAGCGGCAAACCCTGAACAGCTTCCGCTGTGTGTCGTCAGCATATTATAGGCACTTTTCTTCACCCAGTTTTTGTCTTTCACATTTGGATTCTTTGTCTGATAGGTAAGATGTTTTTTTGAAGTCATATATTTGTATACTGCTTTGAGCTGGGTTTTCTTCGGCTTGTTTCGATCGGTAATGGAATCCAGTAAAAGGATTGCCTCTTTTTTGACAGTTGAATCTAAGTTTCTTTTTGCAATACCCTTTTCGTTAAGTGTGATTCCTTCGATATTCTTATTTGTGGCAGCACTGCGATATAATCCGCTGAAATTATATAGACTGCCGTCAACAACCTGCCAGCTTTTCTTAAGTGTTCCGTTTGATGCCACATCAAATATTAAGCCGTCCGAGATGCAGATGCGCTGTTTTCTGGGGCTTCTTGAAAGTTTTCCGTATGTCCCTTCGAAATAATAATATTGATTTCCTATCTTTGCGGCGCCGACAGGAAATGAGCCATCGCTATATTGATATGCCGTTTTTACACGAACCTTTTTTCCTTTGATCTTTTTGTCATTATAGAACCATCTTCCCAATTGTTTCACATTTCCACTGTTTCCTTTGATTATAAATGACAGATTGATGCTTCCGGAATAATTCCCAATCAATGTGATAGTTACATTATAAATTCCGGGATTAATTCTTCCTTCATCATAGGAAACGCTGTAATCTGTTCCATCATATAACACGGTTCCGTCTGCATCTGTAACAGTTACGGAAGGAGTGCGGACTATACCGGCTGTTTCGTAGGTGTATTCGGAAAGAACGGCAGTAACACCAGACGGGTCTGTTACTTTAGTTATTTCAGAATTGTTTGATATATCTGCAGCTTCAACAGTACAATAAGAAAAAGTTAAGAATATTAAAGCTAAAATCATAAATAATATATTTTTAAAATTATTCATAAGTCATAACTCCATCTTGGTATTCATTAAGAGAAATCTTATAGATTACAATTTGTTGCATGATGCACCTTTGCTCATTTTATCACATTTTATAACAGTTAACAAATGATTTGTTGAGGAATGCAAGGCGCTGCCTGATAATTTCTGGCAACAAAATTGCATGTCGCATGCAGTTGTATCTAAGAATATGTTCCGGTTAATGAAATAATTGAAGAAGAGACGGAAGAGGTAGAATTTAATGTAAACAGTAATAATATTTGTTGTGGATACTGTGGGAGCATCAAAGAACAGGGCAGTTGAATATCCTGTTAATATTCCATGGATAATAATAGTCTTAATTGCATTTTCAGTAATGACCTATGTTATAATTAATGTGCGTAAAGAATATACAGATAGCAGAAACAGATTATCCTCCACATCAATAAAGCAGGCGTTTGATAATCTTAATTCGGGAATCTGCTTTTCTGATGAAAAGGGCAGGATAATACTTATCAATTATTTGATGGCTGATATCATTTATTCAGAGATAGGGCATTATCCGCAGACACTTTCAGAGATTACCGCTTTGTTTGAAAGTGATGATATGGGAGAGTTGAAACCATCAAACGGCAGTGTGTGGAGCTTTCGTACCGTAGAGCTTAAGGACAATAACCTATCCGGTTATAAGCAGACCACAGCGCTTAACATTACAGAAATTAATGAAGTTAATGAGAAACTTAAGCAGGAGAATCAGCATCTGAAACAGGTAAATGATGAGCTTAAAGTAATGTTAGAGCACTTGTCTGATCATATCCGCGAGCAGGAGACATTAGATCTAGCGTTTTTGAAAGCTTGTCACTTGACACAATAACGACTAAGCTTGAGAATGAAGAATCATACGGTGTTGATGTTGAATGTCATATAGAAGGTGAGACATTTTATAAGCGATTTACATATTATGTTGTTGATAAGGAAACCAAATTCTATGTTCTGCTCAAAGCAGATATTACGGATCTTATATACGAACAGAGAAGACAGAATGAGCTTTTGGCAGGCGCGCTTGATGAGGCTGAGCGGGCTAATATGGCAAAGACGGCTTTTCTTTCAACAATGAGCCATGAGATAAGGACGCCTATGAATGCGATCATAGGTCTGGATACCATTGCATTACAGGAGCCGGATCTTAAAGACAGTACGAGAGAGCATCTTGAAAAGATTGGAGGAAGCGCAAGACATCTGTTAGGACTTATCAATGATATACTTGACATGAGCAGAATTGAAAGCGGGCGCATGACGATTCGAAAAGAAGAATTCTCATTTGCTGATATGCTTACGCAGATTAATACAATGATAGGCGGACAGTGTCGGGATAAAGGACTCACCTATGATTGTCAGGTGCTCAACAAGGTCGATCATTATTACATAGGTGATGATATGAAATTAAAACAGGTCATCATCAATATATTGGGCAATTCAGTCAAATTCACTCCTGAAGGCGGAAAGATAACATTTACCGTTGAACAGACTGCCAATTTCGAGAGACAGGCCATGTGGAGTGTGTGATAAAGCTACAAAGGAGAGATATGTGAAACTCCTTGATTTTCGCGAAGGCAACGAGGAGAGTTCCGAAGAAACAACTGGCTGTAAAGCCAGTGTTTATGCGGAATTCGACGACTGCCCGCGAGCTGAGAAGTTTGTAAAACTTCTCAGCTTTAGGCACTTTGAGAGACATATGATGTTTTCTCAGAGTGACCGAAAGGAGAAGAAAAAGGCAATTTCTGACGGTGTGAACGTCTCAGTGGTAATGGAACTGT
>CAMHMG010000136.1 GCA_946186175.1 uncultured Clostridia bacterium
ATGATTATCCTCCTACAGTTATATATGATGAGGATAAGGATGTATATTATCAGGCGTTGACTGTTTTTGACAAAACGGAAAAGCTTGATGGATTCGTAGCATTTATCAAAGAACAGACGTGTAAGACATGGACAAGGAAAACACCTAATCTTTCAAAGGGAATTAAAAGCATAATATTATGAAAAAGTTGGATTATTGTTAAATTAATATGATAATCCAATATACAAATAGAAATAAATAATACAATATAAATATTAGAAAAGAGGTTGGAAAAATGGAATGTAACTTGGCAGTCATCAAAGGTGATGGCATAGGTCCGGAGATTGTAACCGAAGCAATGAAGGTGTTAGATGCAGTTGGCGCAAAATACGGACACACCTTTAATTATGAGCATATCCTTATGGGAGGATGCTCGATTGATGCAACAGGAGAGCCGCTTACGGATGAGGCGGTAGAGGTTGCAAAGTCAAAGGATGCTGTTTTACTTGGATCTATAGGGGGCAACACACAGACCTCTCCATGGTATAAGCTTCCGCCGGAGAAACGTCCGGAAGCAGGTCTTCTTAAGATCCGTAAGGAATTAGGTTTGTTTGCAAATTTACGTCCTGCATATCTGTATCCTGAATTAAAGGATGCATGTCCTTTAAAGGCGGAAGTTGCAGAGCGTGGATTTGACATGATGATGATGAGAGAGCTTACAGGCGGTCTTTATTTCGGCGAGAGATATACCAAAGAGATTGATGGTGTAATGACAGCGGTTGATACACTTACTTATAATGAGAATGAGATAAGAAGAATTGCAATTAAAGGTTTTGATATTGCGATGAAGCGCCGGAAGAAAGTAACTCTTATAGACAAGGCCAACGTCCTTGATTCTTCAAGACTTTGGAGAAAGGTTGTTGAAGAAGTCGCTAAAGATTATCCTGAAGTTGAGTATGGAGTAATGCTTGTTGATAACTGTGCAATGCAGCTTGTAAAGGATCCTGCACAGTTTGATGTGGTGCTTACTGAGAATATGTTCGGAGATATCTTATCTGATGAGGCTTCACAGATCACAGGTTCTATCGGAATGCTTCCATCTGCATCATTAAATGAAACAAAGTTTGGTATGTATGAGCCTTCAGGCGGTTCCGCACCAGATATTGCAGGAAAGAACATAGCCAACCCGATTGCAACAATTCTTAGTGCAGCCATGATGCTTCGTTACACCTTTGACCTCGATAAAGAGGCGGATGCAATCGAAGATGCAGTTAAGAAAGTTCTTGCAGAAGGATATCGCACAATCGACCTTGCAAAAGAAGGCGAACCACAGGTTAAATGTGACGAGATGGGAACCCTCATAGCGGAGAGGGTGTGATCAGAGGATTGCATATGTTAAGAAGAATATTACCAATCAGAGTGAGATGGTTGATATTGGTCATGAATATAAGGTGTTTTACAATCCTGATGATCCTGGCGATTATCTGATTGAAGGCCTGTATTCGACGTCAAAACAGCTTTCCCTCTTTGGATTGGGTGCACTTGTGATAGGAGTATTGGTAACTATATATCAATTATTTAGATTAATGAGAGGAAGATAAGTAAAAAAAGGAGAGATAATTATGAAGAGTGATAATGTTAAAGCCGGCATGCAGCAGGCGCCTCATCGCTCCCTGTTCAATGCACTTGGAATGACAGATGAGGAAATGAAGAAACCGATGGTGGGTATTGTGTGTTCCTATAATGAGATTGTACCGGGACATATGAATTTGGATAAAATAGCACAGGCTGTTAAGCTTGGAGTGGCAGAGGCAGGAGGAGTTCCTGTTATGTTTCCTGCAATAGCAGTGTGTGATGGTATTGCAATGGGACATGTCGGAATGAAATATTCTCTTGTGACAAGAGATCTTATTGCAGATTCTACAGAGTGTATGGCAATTGCTCATCAGTTTGATGCACTTGTTATGATCCCTAACTGTGATAAGAATGTTCCCGGTCTCTTGATGGCTGCGGCAAGAGTTAATGTTCCTACGGTATTCGTTTCAGGTGGTCCGATGCTTGCAGGTCATGTTAAAGGTCACAAGACATCACTTTCTTCTATGTTCGAGGCTGTAGGATCATATGCTGCCGGAACTATGACAGAAGAGGATGTATACGAATATGAGTGTAAAACCTGTCCGACATGCGGATCATGCTCGGGAATGTACACCGCAAACTCTATGAACTGTCTTACAGAGGCACTGGGAATGGGACTTCCCGGAAATGGTACAATACCTGCAGTATACTCAGAGAGACTTAAGCTTGCAAAACGCGCAGGTTACGCGGTAATGGAGATGTTAAAGAGAGATATCCGTCCGAGAGATATCATCACAAAGGATGCGATCATGAACGCTTTGACAGTTGATATGGCACTTGGTTGTTCTACTAACTCAATGCTTCATATTCCTGCAATCGCTCATGAGATCGGATTTGACTTTGATATCGCTCTTGCTAATGAAGTGAGTGCCAAGACACCTAACCTTTGTCACCTCGCACCTGCAGGTCCTACTTATATGGAGGACTTAAATGAAGCCGGTGGCGTGTATGCGGTTATCAATCAGTTAAAGAGTATTGGACTGATTAATGAGAACTGTATGACAGTTACAGGTAAGACGATCGGTGAGGCAGTAGAAGGTTATGTTAATAAAGATCCTGAGGTAATAAGACCTCTTGATAACCCATATTCTAAGACCGGTGGACTTGCTGTTCTTAAGGGTAACCTTGCACCGGACGGTTCTGTTGTTAAACGTTCGGCAGTTGTTCCTGAGATGTTAAAGCATGAAGGACCTGCAAGAGTGTTTGACTGCGAGGAAGATGCAATTGCAGCAATCAAGGGTGGCAAGATTGTTGAAGGTGATGTTGTAGTTATTCGTTATGAAGGACCTAAGGGCGGTCCGGGTATGAGAGAGATGTTAAATCCTACATCTGCAATCGCAGGAATGGGACTTGGCTCATCAGTAGCGCTTATCACAGACGGACGTTTCTCAGGCGCAAGCCGCGGAGCTTCTATCGGACATGTTTCACCTGAAGCTGCAGTTGGCGGACCTATCGCATTTGTTGAGGAAGGAGATATCATCAAGATCGATATCGATAATCACAGCTTAGAGCTAGATGTATCAGAGGAAGAGCTCGCAAAGAGAAAAGCTAACTGGACACCAAGAGAGCCTAAGGTAACAACAGGATATCTTGCAAGATATGCTAAGATGGTAACCTCAGGCAATAGGGGAGCTGTGTTAGAATTATAAATTAAGGGGGCTTGGTATGATAGTTTACCATGGTGGTTTTGAAATTATTAAGGAACCGGAAATCAGAATTACAAAATATAATAAGGATTTCTATTTTGGATTCTATTGTACAATCTTAGAAGAACAAGCGAAAAGATGGGCGACCAGATTTGGAAATGTTGGATACGTTAATGAGTATGAGTATACGGAAAATACAAATTTAAAAATACTTAAGTTTAATATAATGACAGAAGAATGGCTTGACTTTATAGTATCCTGTAGATTGGGGAATAAACATGATTATGATATAGTGGAAGGACCTATGGCTGATGACCAGATATATAATTATGTACAGGGATATATGGATGGGAAATATACAAGGGAAGTATTTTGGAGTTTAGTAAAATTCAAGTATCCAACACATCAGATTAGTTTTCATACAGCAAGAGCACTTGAATCATTAGAATTTGTGAGAGGAGTGGAGGTTAATGAAAAAGAATAATAACGCACTTTTTTTCACATGTAGTTTGATTGAATATATAGCAAGAATCACACACAATCGTAGGTCTGATATTGTGGATTATCTTGGAGATAATATTAAAAATATCTATAAATATGCGGACGTATTTCATTGTGAACCCATTGCAAAAGTAGCTGATGATTTTATAAATCGTGCAGAAATTCAAGATGGAGATTATGATAATATTTCAAAATGTAAATACACTGTACCTGATTATTGGGATATCGGTGAAGTGTTTGAGCGTCTTATAGAGGATTGTTACGAAGAAAAAGATGTTTGCAAAGGAATTGAGGAAGTATATAAGTCATGGATAACTGAGAAAATATTGAATTTTAATTCAGATTTATATTATCAATCAAGAGATTATCTGGCTGTATGCTATAAAGAAGGAATGTTGTTATCAGCATAAAAAATAATTTTATACTTTACAAAATCACATTAAAACTATATGATGATGTATGTGTTTATAAGAAAAAGGAGTTTGATAAGAATGAAACAATTAACAGGTTCAGAAATCGTAATTGAATGCCTGAAAGAGCAGGGCGTTGATACAGTATTTGGATATCCGGGAGGAACAATCCTTAACGTGTATGATGCGCTTTACAAGCACCAGGATGAGATCAAGCATATTCTTACATCTCATGAGCAGGGTGCAAGTCATGCTGCTGACGGCTATGCAAGAGCAACAGGTAAGGTTGGTGTATGTATGGCTACATCAGGTCCGGGAGCTACTAACCTTGTAACAGGTATTGCGACAGCTTATATGGATTCGATACCACTTGTTGCAATTACAGCTAATGTTGGCGTGTCAATGCTTGGAAGAGATTCATTTCAGGAAGTAGATATTGCCGGAGTAGTTATGCCGGTGACAAAGCATAGCTTTATCGTCAAGAATGTTCATGAGCTTGCAGGTACATTACGTCGTGCATTTAAGATAGCACAGAGTGGCAGACCGGGTCCTGTTCTTGTGGATATAACAAAGGATGTAACAGCTAATCTTGCAGATTATGAATATAAGAAACCTGAAAAGATTGAGCCTATAACAAAGACTATCAATGAGGCAGATATTGAGAAGGTACTTAAGCTTATTGATAAGTCAAAGAAGCCGTTTATCATGGTAGGCGGCGGTGTAGTAGCTTCAGGCGCATATAAGGAGTTTAGAAAATTCGCTAAGCTTATGGATGC
The DNA here is from genome assembly GCA_946186175.1 of uncultured Clostridia bacterium. Classification (GTDB taxonomy): domain Bacteria; phylum Bacillota; class Clostridia; order Lachnospirales; family Lachnospiraceae; genus CAG-590. The sequence continues at coordinate 4,948 of CAMHMG010000136.1, forward strand.
ACCTGTCTGTGATACCTTGATGGGTAAGGGAGCGTTTGATGGCAATGATCCGCACTATACAGGAATGGTTGGTATGCATGGTACTAAGGCATCTAACTTCGGTGTTACTGAGTCAGATTTACTAATTGTTGTTGGCGGACGTTTTTCAGACCGTGTTATCGGTAATGCCAAGAAGTTTGCAAACAATGCCAAGATCGTTCAGATAGATGTTGATGCTGCTGAGATCAATAAGAATATTGTTGTAGATGCAAGCATTGTAGGAGATGCAAAGGAAGTATTAAAGCAGTTAAATGCAAAGATGACACAGAAACATAATAAGGAATGGATTGATGAGATAGAAGAACTCAAAGCAAAATATCCATCAACATATCCTACAGATATTCTTACAGGTCCTACAGCAATCTCTAAGATTTATGAGCTTACTAAGGGAGATGCAATAATCACAACTGACGTAGGACAGCATCAGATGTGGGCTGCTCAGATGTACAGCTACAAGGAGCCGAGACAGCTTCTTACATCAGGCGGACTTGGTACGATGGGATACGGACTTGGCGCTGCAATCGGAGCTAAGGTTGGAAAATCTGATAAGGTAGTAGTTAATATTGCCGGAGACGGATGTTTCCGTATGAATATGAATGAACTTATGACTGCATCACGCTACAATATACCGATAATTCAGGTTGTTATCAACAATCATGTTCTCGGAATGGTTAGACAGTGGCAGACATTGTTCTACGGTGAGAGATACTCTAACACTGTTCTTGATGACAGCGTTGATTTCGTTAAGATTTCAGAAGGAATGGGTGCTTTGGCATTTAAGGCAACTAATCTCGATGAGTTTGAGAATGCATTTAAGGAAGCATTAAAGTCAGGTAAGCCGTGTGTAATCGATGCACAGATAGAGAAGGATGATAAGGTATGGCCTATGGTTGCAGCCGGTCAGCCGATATCAACATGTTTCTCAGAGGAAGACCTCGAAAAGTAATTAAATGATATAAGTTAGATTTGTTTTTGATATTTTATGAAACTCGTACATCATTGGGTGGCAAAATGTTATTATGACACCCATAGTATAATTAATAATTACCAACATAGAGAAAGGAAATGGTATATAAAAATGGAAAGAGTGTATAATTTTTCAGCAGGACCATCAATTTTACCTGAGGTCGTTTTAAAGCAGGCAGCAGAGGAGATGTTAAACTACAATGGTACAGGTATGAGCGTTATGGAGATGAGCCATCGTTCAAAGGCTTTTGAAGAGATTATCCAGACAGCAGAGAAGGATCTTCGTGATCTTATGAATATACCTGATAACTATAAGGTTCTCTTCTTACAGGGCGGTGCTTCACAGCAGTTTGCAGCAATCCCTATGAACCTTATGAAGAACGGTGTTGCTGACTACATCATCACAGGTCAGTGGGCTAAGAAGGCTTATGAGGAAGCTCAGAAGTACGGAAAAGTTAAAGCAGTTGCTTCTTCCGCAGACAAGACTTTCTCATACATTCCTGACTGTTCAGATCTTGATATTGATGATGACGCAGATTATGTATATATCTGCCATAACAATACTATCTATGGTACAACCTTTAAGAAACTCCCTAACACAAAGGGTAAGATTCTTGTAGCCGATATGTCTTCAGACATTCTTTCACAGCCTGTTAATGTTGAGGATTACGGTCTCATTTACTTCGGTGTTCAGAAGAACGTAGGACCTGCAGGTGTTGTAGTTGTTATCATTCGTGAGGATCTCATCCGTGATGATGTTATGGAAGGAACACCTACAATGCTTAAGTATAAGACTCAGGCTGATGCCGATTCTTTATACAATACTCCTCCATGCTACGGTATCTATATCTGTGGTAAAGTATTTAAATGGGTTAAGGAAATGGGCGGATTAGAGGCTATGAAGGCTCACAATGAGAAGAAGGCAGCTATCCTTTACGATTTCCTCGATTCTTCAAAACTCTTCAAGGGTACAGTTGTTAAGGAAGACCGTTCACTTATGAATGTACCTTTCGTAACAGGCGACGAAGAGCTTGATGCTAAGTTTGTCAAAGAAGCTACAGCAGCAGGATTTGTTAACCTTAAGGGTCACAGAACAGTTGGCGGTATGCGTGCATCTATCTACAATGCAATGCCAATCGAAGGTGTTGAGAAACTTGTAGAATTCATGAAAGAGTTTGAATCTAAGAACGCCTAATTAAAATATTTTAATCATAAAAATTTAATGCGAAACTTTAGGCAAAGTACATTGAGTTGATCAAGATAATACATATTCCATAAGCAGACCGTCGGAAACGCCGGTACTTCCAATGACACTTAACGAACAAAGTGAGTTCTAGTGTCATGCACCTACTTGGTTATGAGTGCGAAGTACGAATTTAGTACCGCTGCGTTGACGTTCGTAGCGAAAGCGGGTCTGCGGTGGAAATGTATTATCTTGAGAAACGATTAATAGTGTTTAAGAGTTTCGCTCAATAAAGGAGATAAAAAGAAATGACTAAAGTAAAATGTTTAAACCCCATCGCAGCATGTGGTCTTGACTTATTTTCAGATAACTATCAGATGACTGATAATATTGAAGAGGCAGAGGCAGTCCTTGTACGTTCAGCTTCAATGCATGATATGGATCTTCCTGAGAGTCTTTTAGCAGTTGCAAGAGCAGGTGCAGGCGTTAACAACATTCCTTTGGAAGATTGCGCTAATAAGGGTATTGTAGTATTCAATACACCGGGTGCTAACGCTAACGGAGTTAAGGAGCTTGTAGTTGCAGGTCTTTTACTTGCTTCCCGTGATCTTATGGGGGGATATAACTGGGTTAAGGCTAACGCCTCTGATGAGGATATCGCAAAGAAGGTTGAGAAGCAGAAGAAAGAGTATGCAGGTAATGAGATCGCAGGCAAGAAGTTAGGTGTTATCGGACTTGGTGCCATAGGTGCTAAGGTTGCCAACATTGCTTTCCGTCTCGGTATGGAAGTATATGGATACGATCCATATGTTTCAATTGATGCTGCCTGGTCACTTTCACGCCATATTAAGCATATTGAGCATGTTGAGGACATTTACAGAGATTGTGATTATATTACAATTCATGTTCCTGCACTTGACAGTACTAAGGGAATGCTTAATAAGGAAGCATTTGACATGATGAAGGACGGAGTAAGAATCCTTAATTTCTCAAGAGATGTTCTGGTAAATG
>CAMHMG010000137.1 GCA_946186175.1 uncultured Clostridia bacterium
AGAGCAATATTCATACGGGGTTGGGAATATTGTATATGGGGATGTTTCAAAGGAAATAATTCTGAGGGGTTTTTATAGATAATTTTACAGATAATTATATTATTACTAAGTAGGAGAGAAAAGACATGAGTAAAATAATCGGAAAAGGAATTACATTTGATGACGTACTATTAGTTCCGGCATATTCAGAGGTTATCCCTAATGATGTGGATTTAAGAACACAGCTTACAAAGAATATTCAGTTACAGATTCCACTTATGAGTTCAGGTATGGATACTGTAACAGAACACAGGATGGCAATTGCCATGGCAAGACAAGGTGGTATCGGAGTTATCCATAAGAATATGTCAATTGAAGCTCAGGCAGAAGAGGTTGATAAGGTTAAGCGTTCAGAGAATGGGGTCATAACGGATCCGTTTTATTTAACTCCTGATAATACATTAGATGATGCTGACAAACTTATGGCCAAGTTTAGAATTTCAGGTGTTCCGATTTGTGAGGGGACTAAGCTTGTCGGTATTATTACTAACAGAGATTTATTGTTTGAGGAAGATTATACTAAGAAAATCAAGGAATCTATGACATCGGAAGGTCTTATCACTGCAAAAGAAGGTATCACATTAGATGATGCTAAGAAGATACTTGCTAAGGCTCGCAAGGAGAAACTTCCGATTGTTGATGATGATTATAATTTAAAGGGTCTTATTACGATCAAGGATATTGAGAAGACTATCAAGTATCCTAATTCAGCAAAGGATTCACAGGGAAGACTTCTCTGTGCAGCAGCTGTTGGTGTAACCCCTGACATAACTGATCGAGTAGATGAGCTTGTCAAAGCTAAAGTCGATGCGGTTGTTATTGATACAGCTCATGGTCATTCAGCTAATGTACTTAAGACATTTAAGCTTATCAGAGACAAATATCCCGATCTTCAGGTTATTGCAGGTAATGTTGCAACACGTTCAGGAACGGAAGCGATGATCAAGATGGGTGTCGATGCTGTTAAGATAGGTATTGGACCGGGTTCTATATGTACAACACGTGTTGTTGCAGGAATCGGTGTTCCGCAGATCACTGCAATTATGGATGCATATGATGTTGCAAAGGAATATGGAATTCCGGTTATTGCAGATGGTGGTATTCAGCATTCAGGTGATATTACCAAAGCGCTTGCAGCTGGTGCTAATGTATGTATGATGGGTAGCCTGTTTGCAGGTACTGATGAAGCACCCGGAGAGTTTGAGTTATATAAGGGACGTAAATACAAAGTATATAGAGGTATGGGTTCTATTGCTGCAATGGAGAACGGAAGTAAAGATCGTTACTTCCAGGCTAATGCTAAGAAGTTAGTTCCTGAAGGTGTTGAAGGAAGAGTTGCATATAAAGGAACTGTTGAGGATACAGTATTCCAGCTTATCGGCGGACTTCGTTCCGGAATGGGTTATTGTGGAGCAGCGAATATTGAGAAACTTCATGAAACAGCTGAGTTCATTCAGATTACAGCTGCATCACTTAAGGAAAGTCATCCACATGATATTCAGATAACAAAGGAAGCACCTAACTATTCTTTGGAAGCATAGTCTGACGAAAGGTTATAGTATTATGAGATTTATATTGAGCTAAGATATTAAAGGTAAGACAAAGATTGATAATTCATGAAATGTCTTACCTTTTCTATATTTATATGAATATGCCCACAAGTATATATTGGGTGTCATAACTTATTTAGGAGGTTTATTATTATGATCAATGAATTAGTTAAGAAGATTTCAGACCTTAATGCACCGGTTGTTGTAGGACTTGATCCGATGCTTTCCTATGTGCCGGAGCGTATTACAAAGAAGGTGATTGAAGAAAAGGGAGAGACCTTAGAAGCTGCCGGAGAGATAATATGGCAGTATAATAAGGGAATTGTTGATGCAATATATGATATTATTCCTGCTGTCAAACCACAGATTGCAATGTATGAGCAGTTTGGAATTCCGGGTCTTGTAGCATTTAATAAGACATGTGAGTATTGTAAGGAAAAGGGACTAGTTGTCATCGGAGATATCAAGCGCGGCGATATTGGTTCGACATCCGGTGCTTATGCTGCTGGACATCTTGGAAAAGTGCAGGTGGGAAGCAAGACTTATTCAGGATTTTCAGAGGATTTTGTAACTGTCAATCCATATCTTGGAACAGATGGTGTTAAGCCGTTCATTGATGTATGTAAGGAGGAGAATAAGGGTATATTTGTTCTTGTTAAAACTTCTAATCCATCATCCGGCGAGTTCCAGGATCAGTTGGTTGGCGGAACACCTCTTTATGAATTGGTGGCAAGCAAGGTTGTTGAATGGGGAGAAACCTGTATGGGTGATACCTACAGCAATGTTGGCTGTGTTGTGGGAGCAACCTATCCTGAACAGGGCAGGAAACTAAGAAAGCTTATGCCGAAAACTTATATTCTGGTTCCGGGTTACGGAGCACAGGGCGGTAAAGCTGAAGATCTTGTTGATTACTTCAATGCAGATGGACTTGGTGCAATCGTTAATTCATCTAGAGGAATCATTACTGCATATAAGCAGGAGAAGTATACAAGTTTTGGAGCAGAGAATTATGCTGATGCTTCAAGACAGGCTGTAATCGACATGATAGAAGATATTAATGGAGCACTTGCAAGACATTAAATTCGGGTTTGTCGAGCTGTTTGTATGACGGACGCACAGTTATGTTTGGTTATAGGTTGTGGTCGAAACTTTTACACATTGTCTTATTGTGAACGGCTTCAGAGACAGTCATAATTGCATTCGGGACCCGCTTGCGCTCGCTTTGTATCATGTAGCAGTACTAAATTCGCAGTCATATAAATATGTCTGCTCATTAAGTACTGACATGACACAAAGCCCTCCGCAATTATGAGCTGTCATCTGCTCGCCGTTTCACAATACTATAAGTTATTGAAAGTTTCGAATTAACTTTATTGATATATTCAATCATAACTGTGCTATTAATTGACAAAAACAACAAAACAGCTCTTGCCGCAGGGGGCAGGGCAGCTGACATAAAAGTTTGCCTGTTGATATAACGTACCGACAAGCTTACCCTTAATGCTCACTGTCCTGTCCAAATAAGGACTAGCGAAACTCCCGATAACGTATATCTCGTATAGCGGTTTGTCCTATAAAATATATTAAAAAGCGAAGCGAATGGTAAAAAGTATTTTTATATGACCTTTGGGAGAAAATTAGAGTTTCTTAGTATCCCGTATAAAGTCAGCGGATGACGGACATGGATGTCCGTCAGTCTCATTGGAGACAGGATGTCGACTATGAGACTTGCCGCGTCCATATAGATAAACTTACCGGGATACTTAGAAACTCTTTTTTCGGACAATCAGTCATAGAAAAAACTTTTTATCCATGCGCACGTTTTGAAAGAAGTTAATCAGACAAACCGCTATACGTAAAAAACCTATCAGAGTTTCGCGTACAAACCCGAATTTAGTGAGAAGGAGGAAATATGAGTTTAACAAAAATAACCGCAAAAGTTGTAAGTCAGGAAAAACTTGCAACAGATATATACAGCCTCATAATTGAGGCTCCAACGATTGCAGCCGATGCTAAGGCTGGACAATTCGTATCATTGTACAGTAAGGACGGAAGTACTCTTCTTCCAAGACCTATAAGCTTATGTGAGATTAAAAAGTCTGACGGTACGATAAGACTTGTGTATCGTGTGGTTGGAAAAGGTACAAAAGAATTTTCAATGCTTAATAACGGTGATGAGATTGATGTGCTGGGACCGCTTGGTAACGGCTTTGATCAGAAAACATCCCGTGCAATTCTTATAGGCGGTGGAATAGGAATTCCTCCGATGCTTGAATTGGCAAAAGAATTACAATGTGAGAAGAGTATAGTTCTTGGTTTCCGTGATGCGACATTCTTGTTAGAAGATATGAACAGTACCGATGGTGAAGTGTATATTGCAAGTGAAGATGGTAAGACAGGAGTGATGGGAACAGTTATTGATGCCATAAAGGAATATGGTGTTAAGGGCGATGTGATCTATGCCTGTGGTCCTACACCGATGCTTAAAGCTATAAAAGAATATGCAAATGAGAATAATATTGAGGCTCAGCTTTCTTTAGAAGAGAAGATGGCATGTGGAATAGGTGCATGTCTTGCATGTGTATGCAAATCAAAAGAGGTTGATGATCACAGTCATGTCAAGAACAAGAGGATATGCAAGGATGGACCTGTTTTTGACGCGAATGATATCGAATTTTAATCTGAGAGTCAATGATTTAAGCCAAGAGAATGTAGATGGGTGTTACTATCATGTATACGTACTCAATTAACAAAGTATAAAAGCTTAAATTAGAGATGAAAGTTTAGTTAATTAGTTTGAATTAACAATATAAATTTAAAGAATGATGAGGGAAATGTTATGTCAACTAATGATAGTCTTGATAAACAGAGAATAAATAATTGTAGATCAACCGACATTGATTTTGCCGGAATGAGTGTAGACATTGCAGGAGTTAAGTTCAAAAATCCTGTTACTGTAGCATCAGGAACTTTTGGTTCCGGAGCAGAGTATGGAGATTTTGTTGATCTTAATAAGCTTGGAGCTGTTACTACTAAGGGTGTCGCTAATATTCCATGGGCAGGTAATCCGACACCAAGGATTGCGGAGACCTATGGTGGTATGATGAATGCAGTTGGACTTCAGAATCCGGGAATAGATGTTTTCTGCGATAGAGATATTCCTTTTTTACAGGAATACGATACTAATATAATTGTAAATGTATGCGGTAAGAGTGAGGCTGATTATGTAGAGGTAGTAGAGAGACTTGCCGATGAGAAGGTCGATCTTCTTGAGATTAATGTGTCTTGTCCTAATGTCAAAGAAGGAGGTATTGCATTTGGTCAGGATCCTAAGGCTTTAGAGAGTATAACAAAGGCAGTTAAGGCGAAGGCAAAACAGCCTATTATTATGAAGTTGAGTCCTAATGTTACTGATATTACTGTTATGGCAAAGGCTGCTGAGGCAGGTGGAGCAGATGCGTTATCACTAATCAATACACTTACGGGAATGAAGATAGATATTAACCGCAGACAATTTTATGTTGCCAATAAGACAGGCGGTGTATCAGGTCCTGCGATCAAACCAATTGCTGTTCGTATGGTATATCAGGTTGCAAATGCAGTGAAACTTCCGATCATCGGAATGGGCGGAATCATGAATTATGAGGATGCGATAGAATTCATGATGGCAGGTGCAACAGTCGTTTCGGTTGGAACGGCTAACTTCCATAATCCGTATGTTACACTTGAGATTATTGAGGGAATGAAGAGATTCATGAACGAAAAGGGAATTAATGATATTAACGAAATAATCGGTTGTGTGAAGTAGGTGTTTTAAGAACTTCCTTCGGGGAGTTCTTTTTTTGAGTAAAGTATAAGTGCGTTTAGAAAAAGTGTAGAATTATTTATCTTAATGAAATCTTAAAGAGTTCCCTTCTTTCTTCTTAAAGTGTCGTGGTGCTATAATCAAGACAATTCAAAAAGATAAATGACTTTTTGATTTGGTTTTGCGCAAAACCTGATAATCGAATATATACATTATTATTCGATGTTGTAATTAAATGTGGAGGATATGAAAAATGTACAATATTTTAATTTGTGATGATGAAAAGGACATTGTTAATGCGTTAAAGATTTATCTTACCAATTCCGATTATAAGATGTTTGAAGCATACAATGGAAAGGAAGCGCTTGATGTCGTTGCTCATGAAGATATTCATTTGATCTTAATGGATATAATGATGCCTGTAATGGATGGTATTGAGGCAATGAGCAGGATAAGAGAAACGAGTAATGTTCCTATCATCTTACTCACAGCAAAGAGTGAGGACACAGATAAAATATTGGGACTAACTATCGGAGCAGACGATTACATAACCAAGCCGTTTAATCCGGTAGAGGCTGCGGCAAGAGTTAAGTCTCAGCTTAGAAGATATCTGCAGCTTGGCGGTGGTGAGATTAAGTCAGATACAGTGGTAATAGGTGGTATCGAATTAAATGATTCCAGCAAAAAGGTGACACTTGACGGTGATGAGATTTCACTTACTCCAAAGGAATATGAGATACTTAAACTATTTATGAGAAATCCTAATCGTGTGTACTCGCCTTCTGAGATATATGAGCATGTATGGCAGGAGAAACCGATTGGCAACGAAACTAATACAGTTGCGGTTCATATCAGACATTTAAGAGAGAAGATAGAATATGATGCTGCCGAACCGAGATACCTAAAGGTAGTATTTGGCCAGGGGTACATACTCAAAAAATGAGCAAACCTAGTTAAGAAGGGAAGATAGATATGAAGGATATAATAAGAACTATACCTGCAAAAGTTTTGATGTTTTTAATGATCTGTGTTACATCTGTAATCTGTATTATTTCAGTATGTGTTGCATTATTCGGCTACCAGGGGGATTTATACAACAGATCATTAGCTGATATCATGGAAGAAGAAAAGAGCAATTATGCATATAATGCCTCTGAACAAATGCTGTATGAAACATTACAAAATATGCCTAATATTAAGCTTGCTTATCACGATGGAAATGATAAACTAATAGTAGAAAACGGACAATCAAATGAAAATGAAGACGAAGTTGAACCCTCAGATGTAGAAGAAGCAACAACAGAAACAGAGGTGATAATTGAAAATGAGGACGAAGTTGAACCTTCAGATTTAGAAGAAGAAACGACAGAAACAGAACAATTAAATGGAAATAATGACGAGTATGAACTCTTAGAAGATTGTGGTGCATATAATTGGAATAATATTCCGGATAATTATTTCTACTGTATAACGGATATAAATGGTAAAGTGATTTCAGAAAGTGAAAATTTCAATAATTCAGAAGTAAAATACACTTACTATCTTGTAAAAAATAATGATTTGGTAATTGCGTGGAATACAGAAAACACACAAAAGAAGATTCCGGATGCTACGGAACAATATATTACTATAAAGGGATATTTTGAAGGTGGAGTGCCTGATTTAAAAAAATACAAAACACATATGTATGTATATGAAAAAATATATGGTTTTTTGGGTGATGCAATTCCGGCAGCAGTAATATCGGGTCTGGTTACATTGATATTATATATAACGCTCATGTGTGTATCTGCAAGAAGACCGAAATCAGATGATCTGTTCCCCGGATATTCTAATAAAATACCATATGATGTGATTCTTGCGGTGGACTGTATAATAGTTGCGTTACTGTCATATTTTACAGGTTATGTTATAGATGAAGATATAACAGGGATAATATTGATAGGATTTGATTTGATTTGCATGATTTCAATATTCCTTGGATTATCAATGGAAACAGCTGCAAGAATCAAAGAAGGTACGTTAATTACAAATACAATTTGTTATAGGTTATGTAAATGGTGTTGGAAACTATTCAAGAAATATGTTCTCGGATTAATAAAATGGTTCTTCAAAAAGATAAGAACATTTTTTGCAAATATCAGAGAGATATTTAATAAGTTACCACTTATATGGAAGACGGTTGTAGGTTTTGGTGCAATATCACTTATTGAAATTTTTGTTATAGGTTGTACCTGGTATGAAATGGACAATTATATTATATGTTGGTTTTTTGGTCATATTATATTATTTGTTGTAATATGCAGATTTGCACTTGGTCTTCGAGGATTACAGGCTGCCGGAAGAGCGTTGGCAACAGGAGATTATGAGCACAGGGTGGACACAAGCAAATTACATTTTGACTTCAAAGAGCATGGAGAGAATCTCAATCATATATCTGATGGAATGATTACTGCTGTTGAGGAAAAAATGAAAAGTGAGCGTATGAAGACAGAGCTTATAACTAACGTATCTCATGATATTAAGACACCGCTTACTTCAATAATCAACTATACTGACCTGATTGGAAAAGAGGAGACTGATAATGAGAAAATCAAGGAATATACAGAAGTATTGCTTAGACAGTCGGAAAGATTGAAACGCCTTATTGAAGACTTGGTTGAAGCTTCTAAGGCAAGTACAGGTAATCTTGAGGTTG
>CAMHMG010000138.1 GCA_946186175.1 uncultured Clostridia bacterium
CAGATTCAAAGAACAATTAATTTCCAGAAAAAAGAGCTTGAATTTGCCAAAAATCAGCTGCGTATGGGTAACGAGACAATCCTTACAATAGCAAAGACTGTAGATGCAAAGGATGAATATACTAACCAGCATTCGGAACGTGTTTCTGAATACAGTGTTTTGATTGCAAGGGAGCTTGGTTTTTCAGAGGAAGAATGCGAGAACTTAAGAAAGGCTGCTTTGTTGCATGATATAGGAAAGATAGGCATTCCGGACAGAGTGCTTAACAAACCTGGACGTCTGTCTGACGAGGAATACGCTTTAATGAAATCTCATGTTACACGCGGTGCAGAGATACTTAAAGATTTCACACTTGTAGATCATGTAATTGATGGAACATTATTCCATCATGAACGCTTTGATGGAACAGGATATCCACAGGGTCTTTCGGGAGAGGATATTCCTCTTTACGGTAGGATTATCGGTGTTGCAGATGCATTTGACGCAATGACTGATAATCGTGTATATCGTAAGAAACTGGATTTTGATTTTGTGATCGAAGAATTAAAAAGGTGCAGTGGTACCCAGTTTGACCCGAAGATGGTTGAAATTATGCTTAAGCTTATTGATGAAGGAAAAATTGATGTTCACGCTTTATATGAGAAGAAAAATGATACTATAGGAGATGATAGTGAATCTGATAATAACAGCAAGGAGAGTGATGATCAATGAATAAAATGAGAATTATTACGGTAATCACTGCTCTTGTTGTGGTTGGTATTTATTGGGCGATTGTCTTTGTCGGAAACAAAGAGGTGGATAAGGAAAGAACGATCAAAGTTGGTTTTGTGTATGATGGTGATGAGAGTGCACCATATACTTATAATTTTATCAAAGCTCAGCGTAAGATAGAGGAATATGATTTCGATGGAAGAGTGACAGTAACTGCCAAGACTAATATTACTGAAGAAAAAGGTGAGCAGGCAATGATAGAACTGATCAATGAAGACTGTGATCTTATAATTACCACAAGCTATGGTTATCAGGAATCAGCCAAGAAGCTTGCAAAGGATAATCCGAAGGTTCAGTTCTGTGAAGCCACAGGTGATAATGCTAATGATGATCCGCTTCCTAATTATCACACCTTTATGGGTAAGATATACGAAGGCAGATATATATCAGGAATAGTTGCGGGAATGAAGTTAAAAGAGCTGATTGATGCTGGTGTGATAGTTAAAGATCAGGCAAGGATAGGTTATGTTGCTGCGTTTCCATATGCAGAGGTCATTTCAGGTTATACTGCATTTATCTTAGGAGTAAGAAGCATTGTTCCTACTGCAACAATGGATGTCAGATATACTAATACCTGGACCAGTTATAATTTGGAGAAAACCTGTACAGAGCAATTGATCGAGGATGGTTGTGTGATCATATCACAGCATTCTGATACAATAGGTCCCGCTGTTGCGTGCGAGGAAGCGGCTGATAAAGGCAATGTTGTGTATCACGTGGGCTATAATCAAAGTATGATAGATGTTGCTCCCACAACTACTCTTGTCAGTTCAAGAATTGACTGGTCGATTTATATTTTAGCTGCGGTTAAATCGGTGTTAAATAACGAGCCGATAGAAAAGAATATTGAAGGTAATGTCAATGGCAATGATGTCGGTGCAGGATTAGAGCATAATTGGATCCAGATACTTGATGTTAACAGTCTGATTGCTGCAGAAGGAACGGAAGAAGCAGTACAGGATAACATCGAAGGATTTAAGAAGAATCAGATCAAGGTGTTTAAGGGTGACTATAAGGGAGTCGATCCTTTTGATCCTAATGATACAATAGATCTCAGTACGGGGTATGTTGAGAATGAGAAGGCATCCGCACCATCATTTCATTATATCTTAGATGGTGTTGTTAATGTAATTGAGTAGATCTGATTGCTGTATACAAAAAGTTTTCCAATAAGTCAGTGCCTTTGGGGTTTGACTTGTTGGACTTTCATATTAATTTGTAGGAGGCTGTTTAGAGATGGTAGTTGCCGCATTGGTGGGAAGTATATTGGTAAGCTTGGTTATTCCATTGATCATATGGATAATTCTTATAGCTAAGAATAAGGAAGAACGTAAAGGGATAATAGTATTGTTTGTGCGTGGAGCATTATTCTATATAGCTATGCAGTTTGGAATTAAACAGCAGGGACTTGCTTATCTTTTCAATAATACAAATCTGCAGACTTTCATGGATGAACATTATATTTCATATCTGATATTAGTGGCGTTGATAGGTGCGGTGTTAGCAATTATACCGGAACTGATCACCATTTTAGTTATTTATAAGAAAAAGATAACCTTTAAACAGGCTGTATCTCTGGGACTTGGATATACAACTGCCGAGTCGATGTTTTTGATCGGTTATCTGGGAATTGCGGCGTTAGTAAAGTATATTGGAGATAATGACTATGAACTCGTTACTTCTGCAGAAACATTGTTTCTTTCGGACTTTGAACGCATACTACTTGGTGTGACAGGAATCGGTCTGATTGTATGTCTGATATACTTTATTGAAGAGAATATGACCTTGTGGGGAATTCTTATTAAGGTGATATGTCAGGCATTGGTAGCGTTTTTGCCGGGATTTCTGATTGCTTTCTCAACAAAGGATCTGCTTGAGGTTTTCGATAGAAGTATGGCTCTTATAATTATATATATCATTTTGACAGCAGTTGCATTGTGCACTGCTGCGTTTATGAACAGTGTCAAGTGGAAGATGTGGGATATTCATAATTGATTCTCAACGTATTCGCAGAAACCAGGAAGAACGATTCTTATTTCTCCGCGTACTTTTCCGTCAATTATGCCTTTTTCAATAAGGCGCTTTCTAGGACCATTCCAATCGTTATGATTTTGTTTTGTGATTTCAAGAAGTTCAGAAAGAGGCATTTCTTTTTTTACCTGAAAAAATAAAAAACGGTTGACAAGAAAACTTGTCAGTAATAATATAATTGTATAAATAAATGACAAGGAAAATTGTCATTATGATAAGAAATGTTGTCATATAAATAGAAAGGAAGGATAATGATGAGGTGTTAAAACTTACGAAGACATACATTCATCCGGATGCAGAGCCTGTTAAAGACATTTTTGAAAAATATTTATATGAGGATATGAAAGAACTTGTTATATTCTGTTCTATTAAGGCAGTTGATTTTGGAGATAAACGTCTTGAAAAGAAGGAATATAGTACATCAATTGGAAAATTCAGTGGCGGTATGATCGCATTTTCGATGGGTTTGATGTTTGGAGTTGCATTAGATAATATTTTTCTGGGATTATGTTTTGGTTTTGCATTATTTCCTCTGTATAGTGTTATATGGTCTACGGCAGTAAAGAATGAAGAATTTAGTACTGGACGGAGGGAAAAGTGATGCCTTTATATAATCATTTAAAAGAATATAGGGCGCGACTGGGAGTCAATCAGCAGGAGATGGGAGCTATGGTAGGTACATCGAGGCAGACCATAAGTCAGATTGAACAAGGAGATTATTCGCCATCTGTGACATTAGCTTTGAAGATAGCTGCTAAATGTGGAGTGAAAGTTGAAGATATTTTTGAGTATAAGGAGGAAAGATTAGAGGATGAATAAGAAAAATATAAATGGAAAACAGAAAAGTGTTGATAGTCACATTTATTCTTTATAGTGCTAAGCTTGAAAGAGGAATAAGTGGTAAGATTACGGATTGAAATCTTAAAAAGATAAAGTTTTTCGTGTAGTTATTATAAAAAAGGACAGTACAAAAAGAGTTTACCGGTTAAAGTATAGATTATGAGAAACAAAAAGTAAATGAATAGACAGGGGACTTGAATCGTTCCCTGTCTTTTTGAGAGATTATAGTTTTTTATAATATGAGGGATGTACTCTATAATCCCAGTAAGTAGCGTTATAATTTTTTGAGAAACCTCTGTCTTCAGCAAATAGCGTATCGTATAATTTTCCATCAATATCGACCCAGCAATGTCCTGTGTCAGAACATATCTTAACATCTTTGTATCCACATGTTTTTGCCAGATAAGCAAATGCAGCTGCATCCGAGGCACAGCACCCTTTGTGTCTGTCAAATATATCTCTTGCGTATATAACATCCCAATCTTTAGGATGTTTTTTCTTTGTATCACGCACTTTGCGGAATTCCATGTATGGGTATTTGGCAAGCCATCTATAACATTTATATAATTTTTCACTCTTGCTGTCGGTTGGTTTAGTGTATTTCTCAACAATTTCCTGTGCTAAGAGATAAACCTTAACTCTGGACAAATTATACTTGTTATCTTTGAAAACACCATATCGTGATATCTTAAAATTATCCGCTTTGCCGCCTATCTTCATTTTACCCGAATTGCGGTCGAAGAAGTAATAATTATTCTTATACTTAAACCATCCTGTTATAACAGCGCCTTTTTTGTTAACTCTATATACATTCTTACCATATGTAAAGAACATATTTTTTGCATAACCGCCTTTTTTCTTTTTGAAATATTTACGACCTTTTTTCTTGACGAATTTTCCTTTCAGTACTTCAGTCGCAGTAACAGAATTACGGATTTTTATCTTGATTCCGGTTTTGATATTTGAGAGATCATTATTTGAAGGATTATTCGTTGCAGCTGTATTATTATTATTATTATTATTGTTTTGAACAGATATAGTTGTTGCATTATCATTATTGTTCTGATCAGTAGTAACAGATGAATTGCTAGTAGTGGCATCATTTTGGATGTCAGAATCAATGGCGGTGTTGTTAGAAACAGCTGCCATAACGTGTATAGAGTATGTAGAATTGAATGCTGCAACTGAAGCGGTTATAATGCCCAAAGAAATAATTATCTTCTTTATTTTCATTGTGTTTCTCCTTCATTTATTTTTGGAACAGGGAATAATAATTAGTGTTGTAAATAACTGGAATTTATAAATCTTACACTTATTATATATTATAGTAAATGCTTTGTCACTTGATAATTAAATTATTATATATGGCATTGGTTGATGTTTGTTTCACATAAATATTGATTTTGGTGTAAAGTAGAAAATTCCTTTAACGAAAAATATAAAGATTATAACTATTCACACATTGTTCAAAAAAAAGAACTTGCTATATTAGCAAATAAATGGTACATTACAGTCGAGCGGTATTCATTTATGATGAATAATTATACATTATCCATCTAAGCAGTGAGCACTAGATCTCAACTACGATCTATGATCTTGTTTCGATAAGTGCTTGTTGCATACGTAAAACCGACAGTTTAGCTTCGTACTAGGTACTTGCTTCACCGGGTTTTACTGTAGAAACTGCATCGATGATAAGTGTTGTCACTTACAGTTACACTACGAATTTCTGACACACATTTTCAGGTGTGCTCGTTCTGTAAAGTGAGGTGATAGCATGAACTTAGGTTTTATAGGTGCTGGTAAGGCGGGCTGCAGTCTTGGGAAATATTTAATAGTTTCCTACGGTAGGGACACAACAAGTAATGAAACTGAACGGGACATTAAGCTCGTAAACAGGAGTAGTGAAGCTTTAAGAGTTACCGGTTATTACAGTTTAATTGAAGAAGAAGCCAAGTGGGCGGCAGCATTTACCCAGACGCAGATGTATAACACTGCGAATGAGGTGATCGCAGCGAATGATTCCATAATCATATCGACTCCGGACGGAGCGATAAGGAAAGTATGGGACAGCCTGGACAAAGATTTGATTAAGGGCAGAATTATCTGTCATTTAAGTGGCTCCTTATCATCTGATGTATTTTCAGGAATCGAGAGATTGGGTGGTTATCCGATATCGATTCATCCATTGTTCGCATTCAGCGACAAAGAATCCGCATATCTACAACTTAATAAGGTGTGTTTTACGTTAGAGGGACATCCATATGCAGTAGATGTATGGAAAGAACTTATCGGTTCATGTGGCAACGAGGTCGTTACAATCGATAAGGAAAAGAAACCACTGTACCATGCGGCGGCAAGTGTATTGAGTAATCATGTTATCGCAATACTTGACACAGGTTATAAGATGTTAGAAGCTTGTGGCTTTAGTGAGGAACAGGCAAGACGTTATACAGAGACTTTAGTCACTAAGAATGTCATGCATGTTATAGAAGATGGAACGGTTGCAGCACTTACCGGACCGATTGAGCGTAACGATGTTGGAACGGTTAAGAAACACCTTGATGTTCTTGATAACGAGAAAAAGAAGTTATATAAAAGGTGCGGAAGGATATTAGTTGATATATCAAAAGAGAAGAATGCTGACAGAGATTACAGTGAGTTGAGAGAAGTTTTTGAAAGTTAACAGTCATCACTAAACTCAGCCTTTGGCTTCGTTAAGTGAGCACGTATATTTGAAAGTAGAACTCATCTACGCTCTTCGAGCTTGATTCGTTAACTTTCAAAGTAAAATAATATTTCGAAGCGGTAACAATATTGAAAAGTCGTAACTTTGAAGAAACTGAATAGTTGCGAAAAATACAGAAAATGATGTGGGAGGTACACCTATATGAAGAATACAGTATTGACATTTAAACAGGCAAAGGAAAAAGGCGAGAAGTTAACAATGCTTACGGCGTATGATTATTCTACAGCTAAGCTTATAGATGAGGCGGGCATCAACTCGATTCTTATCGGAGATTCTCTTGGAAATGTAATCCTTGGCTATGAAGATACAATATCTGTGACAATGGAGGATATGATCCATCACAGTGCAGCCGTTGCACGCGGAGCTAAGAATGCACTTGTAGTATGTGATATGCCGTTTATGAGCTATCAGACTAATGTATATGATGCAGTAGTTAATGCAGGGCGCCTTATGAAAGAAGGCCGTGCCGGAGCCGTTAAGTTAGAGGGCGGAGAGGAAGTTATCGAGCAGGTAAGAGCTATTGTCAATTGCGGAATCCCTGTATGCGGTCATCTGGGACTTACACCACAGTCAATCAATGCGTTTGGCGGTTTCAAGGTTCAGGCTAAGACTGAGGCAGCTGCTAAGAAATTAATAAATGATGCAAAACTTCTTGAGGAGGCAGGTGCATTTGCAGTTGTTCTTGAATGTGTTCCGGCTAAGATTGCAGAGATCGTAACCAAAGAACTTTCAATTCCTACGATCGGAATAGGAGCCGGTAATGTGTGTGACGGTCAGGTGCTTGTATATCAGGATATGCTTGGAATGTTTTCTGATTTTACACCTAAGTTTGTGAAACGTTTTGCAGATATCGGAGATATCATGAAGGAAGCATTTATGAACTACGATAAAGAAGTTAAAGCCGGAACATTTCCGGAGAAGAAACATGAGTATACAATTTCAGACGATGTGTTAGAAAAACTATACTAAATTCGAGTTTGTACGCGAAACTATTATACATTTTCCAGCGTATGCAAATACCTCCAGTGACAGTCATAATTGCTTCGGGACCCGCAGCACAAGGCATACCCTGTCTCTAAGCTCATGCATAGCATTCGCTAAGAGAGAGGGGATCCCGCTCGCGTTGTGTCACGTAGCAGTACTAAATTCGTGCTTCGCACTCATTACCAAGTAGGTGCATGACACTAGAACTCACTTCGTTCGTTAAGTGTCATTGGAACTACTGACGTTCCACAAAGCCCTCCGCAATTATGATCTGTCAGCTTCTCGGTAATTATGCATACGCATATACTTTGTCGAGAGTTTCGCTAGTCCATTGTTGGACTGGGCAGTGATAATAAAAGTAAGCTGTTTACTACGTTATACAAGTCTGCAAACTTTTATGCCAACCGCCCAGCCCTACGGCAAGAGCTGTTTTGTATAGTTTTCAATACACAGCACAGTTA
>CAMHMG010000139.1 GCA_946186175.1 uncultured Clostridia bacterium
AATTTATATTACGGATATCTCCGGTATCACTTCCTCCAAAACGTCAAGCAGTATGCGTACTGTGTCAAGCGATGTGAACATCGTAACTCCGTTTCTGACAGCACACTGTCTGATAGCCACACCATCCTCATAATGAACGCCGGAAAGTATTGCTCTTGTATTAATTATATAGCTTACATAACCTGCCTGAATGGAACGGATGACTTCATCACTGCCGTCACTTAACTTACCGCGAAGTCTTGTTCTTATTCCGTTACTCTTAAGGAAATTGGCTGTTCCAACAGTTGCCTCAATATTGAAACCTAATTGATAGAACCGGCGTACCAAAGGAAGGGCCTCTTCCTTGTCCTCATCAGCTAATGTCACCATAACCGTTCCGTAATCCTTCATCTTGATTCCGGATGCCTGAAGTGCCTTATATAATGCACGTTTAAGCTTTCTGTCATATCCGATAGCCTCGCCTGTAGATTTCATTTCCGGTGACAGATATGCATCCATACCATTTAACTTTTCAAAAGAGAACGCTGGTGCTTTAACGTACCAGAACTGCTTAGGTGCAGGCACAAGATCAGTTATACCCTGTTCCTTAAGACTATGACCAAGCATAGCCTTTGTTGCAATATCTACAAGTGAAAATCCTGATGACTTTGAAAGGAAAGGAACGCTTCTGGAAGCTCTTGGGTTGACCTCGATAATATATACATTTTCATTCTTATCAACAATAAACTGGATGTTGAAAAGTCCTACTATTCCTACGCCAAGACCTATCTTTGTCGTATATTCGCGTATTGTATCTTTAACCTTTTCTGAGATTGAAAATGGCGGGTATACGCTGGTACTGTCTCCTGAATGCACTCCTGTCCGCTCAACAAGCTCCATAATTCCGGGCAGAAAGACTTCTTTCCCATCGCAGATTGCATCTACCTCAACTTCTTTTCCAACAACATATTTATCTACAAGAACCGGTTTATCAACATCAACTTCAACGGCATTTTTCAGGTAATGTCTCAGCATCTCCTCATTAGCAACAATCTCCATTGCCCTTCCTCCAAGTACAAATGAAGGTCTGACAAGAACCGGATAACCAATCTTTGCCGCAACGGAAACACCACTTTCAATATCCGTCACAGCTTCACCCTTCGGATGAGGAATTCCAAGTGAAACTATAACATTTTCAAATGCATCCCGGTCTTCTGCCTTAAATATTGCTTCACAGTCCGTTCCGATTATCTTGACACCGCGTTTTGTAAGCGGCTCAGCAAGATTAACTGCAGTCTGTCCACCAAGAGATGCGATCACTCCATCCGGCTTTTCCATATCAATTATGTTCATTATGTCTTCAACAGTAAGCGGTTCAAAATACAGTTTATCTGCAGTGGTATAATCTGTTGATACAGTCTCGGGATTGTTGTTAATAACAATAGCTTCATATCCAAGTTCATGAATTGTCTTGACCGCATGAACTGTCGAATAATCAAACTCAACACCCTGTCCAATACGGATTGGTCCTGAGCCAAGTACGATTATCTTCTTATTATCTGAGATAATTGACTCATTCTCTTCCTCATAAGTTGAATAGAAATACGGAACGTAACTTTCAAACTCTGATGCACAGGTATCTATCATCTTATAAACAGGTTTGATATCTAATTCCTTACGGCGCTTCCATACATCATCCTCAGATACTCCAAGAAGTTCAGCAATATAAGAGTCTGAAAATCCCATACGTTTTGCTTCATACAGGGTTTCATATGAAAGCCGGCTAATTTTATCTGCAGTCAAATTCCTGACATCAGTATCTTCTCCGGCAATATTATCTGCGGAATCTTCACCGACTTTTTGATTAAGCTCTTTTCTGATAGTCTCTAACTTCTTCTCAAAATCAACGATGTTCTTAATCTTGTCAAGGAAGAACATATCTATCTTCGTTGTATTATATATAACCTGAAGATCCACACCTAGCCATATCAACTGTGATATCGCATAGATTCTGTCATCCGTTCCCTCCTCAATGTAATGAAGAAGTTTTTCTATTGCTTCTTTCTTATTATCCGGTTCAGGTTTATCCGACAAAGTCTTGACATCAAATTTTTCAAGATGAATATGATTCTTTCCATCCTCTAATGATCGGATTGCCTTTAACATACTCTCTTCAAGAGTACGCCCTACGCTCATAACCTCACCTGTTGCCTTCATCTGTGTAGAAAGCACATTCGAGGCCAAGGTGAATTTATCAAATGGAAATCTCGGCATCTTTGTAACAACATAATCAAGCGCAGGCTCAAAGCAAGCCGGAGTATTTGCAAGTTCAATCTCCTCAAGATTCATTCCTACAGCAATCTTCGCAGAAACTCTGGCAATCGGATAACCGCTTGCTTTAGAAGCAAGTGCTGAAGAACGGGACACCCTTGGATTAACCTCGATCACATAGTAATTAAAGGACTGCGGATCAAGCGCAAACTGGCAGTTACAACCACCTTTAACACCAAGTTCACGGATAATCTTAAGCGCACTGTCACGAAGCATGTGATATTCTTTATTCGTAAGTGTCTGGCTCGGTGCAACAACTATCGAATCTCCTGTATGAATTCCGACAGGATCTAAGTTTTCCATGTTACACACTACAATAGCAGTATCATTGGCATCTCTTATTACTTCATACTCTATCTCTTTATATCCTTTGATACTTTTCTCAACAAGTACCTGATGAACCGGAGAAAGCGCAAGAGCATTCGCCATCATTTCACGCATTTCCTTCTCATTATAGGCAAATCCTCCGCCTGTTCCTCCAAGTGTAAATGCAGGCCTGAGTATTACAGGATATCCGATCTTTTTCGCAGCTTCTAATCCCTCTTCAATTGAATATGTAATCTCTGATGGAACAACAGGCTCTCCTATTCTCTCACACAACTCTTTGAACTCTTCCCTGTCTTCAGCACATTTGATACTGGCAGCATTGGTTCCTAAAAGTTCAATTTCACACTCATTTAACACACCCTTGTCATATAACTGCATAGCAAGGTTAAGTCCTGTCTGTCCTCCAATTCCGGGAACGATTGCATCAGGACGTTCATATCGGCAGATTCTAGCCATGAACTCAAGTGTCAACGGCTCCATATACACCTTGTCTGCAACCATAGTATCCGTCATTATTGTAGCAGGATTGGAATTTGCAAGTACTACCTCATAGCCCTCTTCTTTAAGTGCAAGACAAGCCTGGGTTCCCGCATAATCAAATTCGGCAGCCTGCCCTATAACGATGGGCCCTGAACCTATAACAAGTATCTTATTTATATCAGTACGCTTCGGCATCTATCTATCCTCCATTGTTAAATCAACTTTTTTTAAATAGCTTGGCTTTTCTATCAATTCGAAGCCTACAACCTCGTAAATGCTTCGAATTGCTGAATGTTATGTATAAATCTTCCAAAAAGATATGTTGAGTCCTGGGGACCGGGTGCACTTTCAGGATGATACTGAACCGAAAACACCTTATCCTCATTGCAACAAAGTCCTTCTACCGTATTGTCGAGAAGATTAATATGTGTCACAGCTAACCCTGTGCCCTCAAGCGATTTCTCATCAACAGCGTAACTGTGATTCTGACTTGTAATCTCGACCTTTCCTGTATTGATATCTTTCACAGGATGGTTACCGCCTCTGTGTCCAAACTTAAGCTTGTATGTTTTTGCACCATAGGAAAGTGCAATTAACTGATGACCTAAGCAGATACCAAAGAGTGGAACCTTTCCTTTTATCTCTTTTAACATTTCTATTACTTCACCAACATCCTCCGGATCACCGGGACCATTTGATATAAAAACTCCATCCGGATTCATGGACATAATATCCTGGGCTAAAGTATTGTATGGTACCACTGTAACATTACATCCATGTCTGTTAAGTTCTCTGACGATATTCATCTTCATACCGCAATCAACAGCCACAACATTGTATATAGGATTGGCTGTTCTTGCATACCATTTCTTCTTACAGCTGCATCTTGATACCTGATCACGAGGAAGCTCTGTATTTCTAAGAATCTCTAACCCCTCTTCAAGGGTGGTATCAGCATCAGTAATAAGAACCTTTCTAGAACCAAAATCACGGATACTCCTTACAAGCTTTCTCGTATCTACACCATATACTCCCGGAACATTTCCGTCTTCAAGAAGTTCTGACAGAGTTCTTGTGAATCGGAAATTAGACGGAGAATCATTAACTTCCCGTACGATCAATCCACCAAGGTTAAGAAGCTTACTCTCAAAATCCTCATCTGTGATTCCGTAATTGCCGATAAGTGGATACGACATAACTATAGCCTGATCTGTGTATGACGGGTCAGAAACGATCTCCTGATATCCCGCCATTGAAGTATTAAATACTATCTCGCATACAGCATCGCGTTTTGCACCGAAGCCATAGCCTAAGTACTCACTTCCGTCTTCCAAAATCAATTTTCTATCCATGATAATCCTCCTATAACGTGTAAAAGGGTGCTTCGAGTACGGACCTCGAAACACCCTTGCTTCTTAAATGTTATCTCTATTGAATTAACCGCAATAACAAATCCGGTCTGACACTTCGCTATTATTAATCGTTCCGCCTTTGGAACACTACATATAGTATATAGATTTACGCGAAAAAGTCAAGATATTATTATCTTTATTTATCATTCTTATCTCTTTCGTTGATCATTTTCTCATGCTCTTCGGCAATCTTTCTTACTTCATCCTCCGCCTCAACAAATACCTCTACAAGCTTTGGGTCAAAATGTTTGCCTGAGCCTTCTTTGATTATGTTCATGGCCTCTTCAAAAGTAAAAGGTTTCTTGTAGCTTCTCTTAGATACGAGCGCATCAAATACATCCGCTACCGCCATAATCCTTGCAGACAGAGGAATATCCTCTCCCGCTTTACCGCTGGGGTAACCCGAACCATCCCATTTTTCATGATGATATGTGGCAAGATTCTTTGCTTCTTTGAGATAGCCACTGTCTGATACCAAAGCCATTGCACTCTTGATAATATCTTTACCGGCCGTTGTATGACTCTTCATTATCTCAAATTCTTCATCCGTAAGCTTTCCCGGCTTGTTAAGTATAACGTCTGATACTTTGATCTTACCGACATCATGTAAAGGTGCAGAATTAGCGACATCCTCCATATATTCATCCGTAAGGTACTCTTCATAAACACCTTTTTCTTTCATTTTACGTAATATGAGTCTGACATAAGCAGCAGTTTTCCGGACATGATCTCCCGTATTCTTATCCCTACTCTCCACGAGATCTGCAAGAACATATATAAGACCATTCTGCATATAGGCGATCTCCTCGCCTTTTTCCTTAACATCATCTATATATCCCACAGTCTCCCCAATCGTCTTAGACAATGATTCATATAGATTCTCTATTTCATCACCGGTATGAACATTAAGATTATTGAGTCTTTCCACACTCACATCAATTGCCTCTTCACTGTCATATGCGAATTTTCTTGCAGAAAGCGTCATAGCATTTATCGGATATATCAAATGATAATCCGCAAGCCATACACAGAACACAAGAATAAGCATGAAGAACCCAAGAAACAATGAACTTACCTTAGTAAGAAAACTAATCCCATTAAGTGTAACATCCTGCATCTGAATATCCGTTGCAGCAAAGCAAACACATTTACCGTTAGAATCATATACTGGCTCATAATCCGTAAGCAGCCAACCGAATGTATCATCAGTGACCATAGGATCAATATTCTTCCCTTCTAAAAGATCCGGAACATATTGTTTAAATGATTCATCAAATTCTACGATTTCACCGGCATCTGCACCTTTAACTTCTTCCGTATCAAGGTCGAACACAACATGGCACCCGTCTTCTTCAACCTTATATACGTATAGATATTCTATATCCTTAGAAGTCTCTCTAATCTTTGCAAGTCTTTTCTCTACTTCACGGTACTCCTCTGATGCATCTCCCTCTGCCATAAAAGTATCTACTTTGTCACCGTCAACAATACTTGCCGCAAGCTTTGCAACATTAATTCCGGTATTAGTATATTCTCTGATCGCAAAATTGCGATATAGCAGATAGCTGATAGCAGTCGTTACAAATGCTACAAAGAACATTATTACAGTGATTATAAGAATGATCTTACCTCTAAGTGAAACCGATCTGGTGTCATTATGAGAAGCGGCATCTAATGCTTCCTTAGATAGCGGGGACTGTTTCCAACCCGTAAGTTTTAGTGAAGCCTTAACCTTTTGCGGAATCAGCTTTAATACAAAGAAAACTATTACAACGGTTATTAATTTATCAATTAGATCAATAGCAAGATCCGAGATCATCTGTGCATGAAAAACCGACAGAGTACCCTGCTCAAGTAATTCTTTTGCAAAAGGTGCAGATACTCCCTCACCAATTCCAAAGCCGTACATCAAATATGTTATCAAAGACCCAAAGCCACCACCGATGATTGCAAATATCGGTACAGTGATCAACATCTTATGGAACTTATCAAAGAAACCTTTTTCGAAAAAAAATGTACCGGCAATTGCAATAACCGCACTAACCACCGCAAAATATGCATTTGTAGGATCTGCGGTCATATTCACAATATTGGTAAGATATCCCACAATGATCCCCGGCAGATATCCTCCGACCGCCGCTGCTGTAAGAGTTCCTATATTATCAATATAAAGCGGAAGCCCCATAGCACCAACAAGCCTGTTAAATACAATATTCGTCATCACGGAAAGTATCAGGAACAATACCATCCAGACTATGTATTTATCTCGATTTCGTTTTTCTGTATTGATTGTCATATGATGTGTTCTCCTTCAATAAAAAGTAACCCGTATCTATATAATTATTACACTAATTACTATTATCAGTAATTAAATATCATCTTACACACCCTGTTGTACCCAAAAAAGTTATATTACATTATACATCTTAACAAGATTTCATGCAATAAATTACGAAATTTCTTCGTATCTACTCAGTTATGCTTCATAGATAGGCAACAGTATCCACCTCATACCGTAGTAAGTAACAACTGCCACAAGATCATTTACCGTTGTGCTAAGAGGTCCGGAGACAACCTTACTCCACTTTATATAAAAAGGACAGCCATACAAGCTGTCCTCTTCTTAATTAATATATTAAACATTACATAAATTCCACTTGTCCACTCTCAATATCATAAATTGCACCGATTACATCAACCGTTGAGAGATCAACCTCATGACTATCTGATAGTCCTTCTTCAATTACTTCAATGCCCTTCTTGACATTAAGGCCGCAAGCTTTGTATTCGTCCTTTTCAGCACCGATTGCCTCTAATATCGCATCTGTAAGACACTTAACATGACCTTCTCCACCACCTGCTAATGCTGCCCCAACAGCACCACAATGTGTATGTCCTAATACAACGATCATCTTACATCCAAGATGTCCTGCTGCGTATTCAATACTTCCAAGCTGTGTCTTTCCAATAACATTACCGGCAACCCTTATAGTGAATATCTCACCAATCCCGACATTAAAAATGCTTTCCGGAATAACCCTTGAATCCGAACAAGTAATAACGATCGCATAGGGATGCTGTCCATTTGTTGCCGTATCCTTACGAATATCAACTGAAATGTCCCCATCACATGTCTTTGCGTTAATATACTTGTCATTTCCTTCCTTTAGTTTGTTAAATAAATCCTGATTTTTCATACGCCTTCCCCTTTCGTATAATA
>CAMHMG010000140.1 GCA_946186175.1 uncultured Clostridia bacterium
CAGAAATAAGCAATATATCCTGCTGTCCGTCATAATTGCCAAACCTTTCTACAGTTTCATATTCAACATCAACATTATTAACCGGCTCTGCACTCCTCAAAAGTTTTTCCATTCCTTTATCACTATGACATATTTTCACCTTTAATTTAATGCTGTCCATTACGTATCCTCCGAATAATACATCAAGTAAAATCACATATAAAATAATATTACCATAAATCACTGTTATCATCAAGAAAAAACTATACCCTTAACTTACATCTGACAAAAAATCCCTCTTAAGCAGATTCGGATTATTTACCGTTACTACTCAAGAGGGAAATAAAAGTTATAAGCATTATAAATACGTATTTAATTCATTATCTTACAAATAATAAATGAATAATAGTTACATATACTATTTCTTACATTATTATTCAGTCTCAGGTTCTCTCACGTCAACGACCAATGACTTCCATGAATCACTGAAAATATACCATTCAAGGTCAAACGGATCCTGATATACTTTCAAAAGTCTTGGTGAATCCGCTCCTGATGATCTAACGACAACTGTATATATCTTGGTCTCATAATCATCTGACCATATTCCGTCGTATGCATAATCTTCAACAACGACTGCTGTTGAATCAGTATTATAACCATTTTCAGGCGATGAACCTTCAAAATATGAATTACCGATATATGTATACTTATTATTCTGTTTCATCGCATTGGACATAAACTTCTTGCTCTGGTTATTATATATATCAGAACCTATTGCCTTACTTGTTGGTGATTCACAAAGCACTTCCATCATCTCATCAACATCATCTGCCGTTTCAGGCGTCCATACTTTAAGTGCTGATATATACAAAGCTGCCACTACAAATCTTCCCTTATCCGATTCAAGATTCGTAACATTACGATTAAGCTCATCCTTTTTAACCACATCACCTTTTCTGCTGATCTTTTTAAGTTCTTCTGCATTTTGAGGAACCTTATCAAATGTTACAGTTTTTTGAACATATTTACCATTTTTAACTGTTTCTTCACCTGTCGCTTCATCAACAACAATATATTTACCATCAACTTCTTTTTCTGTGATTTCCGGCTGGTCCGCCTCATTATAATCACTTCTAGGTGTTGCAGTTGACTTATTAGCAGGTTTCTTAATATCAACTATAAAGCTCCTCCAACTGTCACTGAAGATATACCATTCAAGATCAAACGGATCCTGATATACTTTTAATAATCTCGGCGAATCAGCACCTGCAAACTTCATTACAACCGTATAAATGTAACAGTTGAAAGCATTAGACCATATACCGTTATATGCATAATCCTCGAGAGTCACTGTATATGGGGTATAAGGTGTATATTCATTATATCTATTGGCACCATTAAAATATGAGTTACCAAGATATGAATATTTACTGTTCTGTTTCATTGCAGATGTCATCTGTGAAATGCTGTAATTGTTATATACATCTTCTCCAAGCGCCTTAGTTGTAGGAGATTCGCAGAGCACTTCCATCATTGCATCAACATCTTTCGAAGTTTCAGGTGTCCATGATTTGAGTGCTGCACAGTAGAGTGCCGCAACCTTGAATCTTCCATCATCATTTGCAAGATCAGGAACTTTCACACCGTCCGAATCAGTAACTAATTCAGGACCCTGTCTGCTGATCTTACTAAGTTCTGTGGCATTAGAAGGAACAGAATCTCCAAATATTATCTCCTTCTTAACAAATGATCCATCCTTAATTTTTTCTTCTCCCGTCTCCTCATCAACCACCACATATTTACCATTTGCAGTACTTGAATTCACTTGTGGCTGATCAGCATCGACATAATCAGTTCTAGGCTTTGCATCAGAAGCAGGAACAGGATCCTTAATATCTGAACAAAAGCTCTTCCAACTGTCACTGAATATGTACCACTGGTTGTCGTATGGATCCTGATACATCTTCAAAAGTCTCTCGGAATCTGCACCCTTGAATCTTGTTATTACTGTATAAATGTATGTATTATAATCATTAGACCATATGCCATCATATACATAATCCTCAACCGTTACCGTAAGCGGTTCACCTGGTGTATAATTGTTAAATCTGTCTGCTCCGTCAAAATAAGAATTACCTAGGATTTCAGATTTGTTTTGTTCTGTAAGTCCAACCTTCTTATTCCACACATTATCCTTCATGAAACTCTGACTATGACTATTAAATACATCAGAGCCAAGTGCACACGATGTAGGCGACTCACAGAGGAGTTCCATCATTTTATAGGCTTGTGTATTATCATATTGATTAAGATTCTTAAGTGCCGCAAAATATGCTGCAATCGTCATAAATCTTCCGGTATCATTCTCTATATCTGCCATCTTTCTATTTGTATTATTAGGATCTTGAATAAGCTCAGGTCCGCGTCGATCAATGGCATTTAAAGAAGTACTATCTTTAGGAAAAACATCATTACCGTTATTCTTAAAAGTAATCTGTGCTTGTGTAACCGGCTGTTTAATTATCTTACTTTTATCATTAGGATCTTGTGCATCTCTGTAAACTGTATTTGTTGATATGACAGGCTGCTTTTCAGCATTATACGATATATCTTTTCTAGTAGAATATTCATTATAAAATTTTTCAAGCACTTCTTCCTTATTAAGTATCGGATTCTTGACGTCTGAGATAAAACTCTTATAGGAATCACTAAATATATACCAGCGAAGATCAAAAGGATCCTGATACATCTTAAGTAACCTCTCTGTATCTGCTCCATCAAATCTTGCTTTAACAGTATAGATCATACACTGATAGTCATCTGACCAAATTCCATCGTATACATAATCCTCAACAGTTACCGTAAGCGGTTCATCCGGAGTGTACATATTGTAAGGACTTGCTCCGTCAAAATACGAATTACCTATATATGTATACTTTGGATGTCCCGGTATTAATTCTTTTGTAAGATTATCCTTGAAAAAGCTTCTTCCCAAATTGGTAAATACATCAGAATCTAAAGCTCTTGATGTTGGTGATTCGCAAAGTGACTCCATCATATCATAAACATTATCTGCATTTTCCGGAGTCCATGCTTTAAGTGCTGCAAAGTAAGCGGCTATAGTCATGAATCTACCTTTATCTTTCTCAAGATTAGGTATCATTCTGTTCTTGTTATCAGAATCTTCAATAAGCTCCGGTCCACGACGATCGATAGAATTTAATGAACTTCCATTTGTCGGAAGCACGCTCTTACTATCGTTTTCAAAAGTAATTTGTGCCTGTGTGATAGGCTGTTTAACAATTTTACTTGTGTCGTTAGGATCCTGTGCATCTCTGTCAACTGTCTTAATTGTTACAACAGGCTGGTCACTTTCCTTGTAATCAACAGGATTCAGATAATCAGCCACTTCATCATTTGTTATTTGCGGTCTTCTTATATCTGCTGTAAACCCAAGATATGTATCACTGAAAATATACCACTGACCATCTTCCTTATCTTTATAAACTGAGAGTAATCTTTCTGAATCTGCTCCGGCAAATCGTACAGTTATCTTATATATATCAGTACCATAAGTAGTTGATGGTTCAGCCGCATATACATAATCCTCTAACACAATCGCTGGTGGATTATCAGGTGTATATTGGTTTTCAGGAGTAGCTCCTTTGAAATAAGCATTACCCATATATGTATATTTATATACTCCAAAAAGTTTCTTTTTAAGATTGAGCTTTGCATTCTGTGCTGTTGAAGCCCCATAAGTTCCGCCGACCTTCTTAGCAGTAGGTGAATCAATAAGAACTTTCATCATATTATCAAATTCTGTCTCATTCTTCGGATCATATGCTCTAAGCGCACAGAAATATAGAGCTGCTACAAGAAATCTACCGTCATCATCTTCTTCTGATACACCCTTACCACCACCGCTTCGATCTATCCATCCAATCTGCTCAGCCGTAGAAGGAAGATGATAGTTACCTTTTTCATCCTTCTTATTCCACTTAATTGTGTATTTCTGTATATCTTCATTAATAATCTTTTCCACACCATCTTCTGTCTTTGTAGCTTTTCTATCAACCCATTCGTAAGAAGTCTTTGGCGTAACAAGAGTCTTTAATTCTTCATCTGATATCAAAGATTCATCTCCTTCTCTTCCGGGGTTCTCTGGGGTATCCGGTGTTGTCGGTGTTTCTGAACTCGGCGTACCTGGTGTTATCGATGTTTCTGAACTCGGTGTACTTGGTGTTGTAGATGTTTCTGAACCAGGTGTACTTGGTGTTGTAGATGTTTCTGAACCAGGTGTTGTCGGTGTTTCCGAACTTGGTGTACTTGGTGTTGTAGACGTATCTGTCTTTTTCTCTGTAGTATTCTGTTCTGTCGAACTTTCCTCAGTATTCACCTTATTCTTAACAGTTACTTTACAGGTATATTTTTTACCCTGTGCTTTTGCAGTAATAGTTGTCTTTCCTGCCTTTTTAGCTTTGACCTTACCTCCACTTGAAACGGTTGCAACTTTCTTTTTGCTGGAGCTCCACTTAACCCCTTTAAGTTTCTTGCTGCCTTTTTTTACAGTCAAAACTTTACTTTGTCCTACTGTCAATGTAAGCTTCTTTTCAGAAATCTTGGCCTTTGCTGCCGCACTTACGCCCTGTACCGGTGAGAAAAGACCAACTACCAAAGCAGCGGCCAATACCAGACCTGTAATACGTTTAATACCTTTCATATAATTCCTCCTTATAAAAAATCATTTTTAAATGAATATCTAAATAAAAATCCTTTCTGAATTGAAAAATTAATATTATCTACCTATCGTAAGCATCGACATCTCACTTTCTAACATTTCAGATGCAGAATTCATATTATCTACTTTCTCTGCTATATCATGAATATCATTTTTCTGTAGTCTAATATTTCCCGTTACACGCTGCGCGTTCTCTTCAGTCTTCTTTGATACCCTGTATATATGATCTATGGAATCTATAATATTGTGATTGAGTTCATCCGTTTTGTCTATCAGATTACCAACCTGCTCAACAACAGAGAGTGTTTCTTCGGAAGAAGTCCTAAAATGTTTAAATGAATTCTCCACTTCTTCAACTGCTTTAAACTGTTCTCCAAAAACCTGCTTGATACCCTCAATCTCCGAAACAATTAGCTTTATCTCTCCCTGAAGACGGGTAATAATAGTCTCAATGTTCTTTGTTGCATCTTCGGAGTCACCGGCCAGTGCAGATACCTCCTGTGCCACGACAGCAAATCCTTTTCCCTGTTCTCCTGCTCTTGCTGCTTCAATAGATGCGTTAAGTGCCAGAAGACTTGTCTGTGACGAGATTTCATTAATTTCCTGCACAATACTTCCAATCTGTTTCGATGATTCATTAAGATTGATTACTTTATCAAATGACATCTTCACTGCATCAAGACTATCCTTACTCTTTTTCTTAAGCTCTGCAACACTCTTAATTCCTTCTCCACCAACATCTCTCGTTTCAAGCGTCGCTTCAACGAGCTTAGTGTTCATTTCCATAAGCTGATCACTTATCTGCTTAAGATTATCAGTAATCTCCCGTGTCTTTTGGGTATCTTCAAGCTGGCTTGCCACGCCGCGGGATATATCATTCATATCAGTTACAGCTGCCTCTGATTCTTCCGATATATCAGACAGCTTAACAGCACTGCCCTTGACATCATTGATAAGAGATAATGTTTCATGTAATATTCTTGATATCTTATCAGTCATTACATTAAAACTTCCGGATAACGCAGCAATTTCATCTGATCCTCCACTACCCGCTCTGACAGAAAAATCACCTTCTGAAGCAAGTTCGATTGCACCTGTCAATTCTTCGATAGGATCTGTTATTCTCTTCGTCAACTTTCTGATTATAACAAACGCAACAAAAAGCATGACAACAGATATCAGGATTGCAATTAATATCGCTATATATATAGGCGCAAGTAATGTACTTTTTCTTTCGACAGTAATAACCGACCATGAATCCGATTCTCCGTCCATAACAATTGGTGAATAAGAAACATAGTATTGTTTTCCGTCAAGTTTTGCATCTGAAGTAGCGCAATTTCCTGCCATAACCTCTGAAATGATCTTCTTAAATGAATCCGAAACCTCTATAGGCTCGTCCTGAGTAAGGATATTACCATCTTCATCTGATTTTACGTTTCCGGAATCATCCTTGACAGATATAGATCTTGTACAGTTATTATAATTATACAATTCTTCAATGTACCGGCTGTCCGGATGGGCTACTACTGTACCTTCTCCATCAATTATAAAGACTGTCTTATCTTTATCTTCATTTGAAAATTGTGCAACAAGGGAAACAAGAGAATCTAACCTTATATCAGTGGCAAACACACCTGCAAATTCTTTATCCTTATACATCGGGAAAAATACAGAGGCACATGGCATACCTGTATTGACCGAATAATACGACTTGGAAACAAAAGGCTTTTTTTCAGCAACGATCTGTTTGAACCACCATCTCTCACTTCTGTTGGCAAGTTCACCACTTGACCTGCCTGTCTGCATGCCATCTATACCTTGAATATATAAGAGTTCCAAATATGTATTATTAGAAACACAGTTTTCCAATATCGGAGTCTGAACATTGGTATCCATTGTCAATATACTTGGATTCTGTGCAAGATTCTCAGATAAAGCATAGGCTTCTGACATGAAAGAGGACACGTTATTTGCTATCAGCTTATTCTCTGCAAGACTGTCATTAATAATCTGTTTTCTTGTATTGGAATAAAAAATCACGCCAAAAACAAATACTATTATAAACGCCAAAGCTCCAATAACTGTCAGTATCGGCATTAATAGACCTGTAAGCAGTTTCTTCCCGGATTCCCGCTTCATATATGTCCCTCCCATTAACAATTATACTCAGGTAATTGCGAAACTCTAATACAATGTATTTCCTCTGAACATATTGTATGGTTCAAAAAAGACAGATTACCACTCTTTCTCCCATAATTATGTAAATTATACCACAATATACAATAAAAATCAAACCTACTGCTTACATAGTTTTTGGCATATTTTCGGCTTTCTTACACAAAGAAAAGCGCCCGAAAACACATTATTTTCGAACGCTGTAAAATATCCTATTATGCACACAAGTGTGTAAAACGTACTTTGCCGATTCCTTCGGTCATAGAGTCTTTAGGAATCGGCAAACACATATATTACTAATATTTATTATTTGATTTTCGGAAATGTCAATACAACCTTGAAAAGATCTCCATCTATCTTGATATCAAAGCTTCCGCCTTGAAGTTCCGTCAAGCTTCTCGCAATCGAAAGTCCAAGACCATTTCCTTCCGTATTTCGCGACTTGTCACCTCGTACAAATCTCTCAATCAGTTCTTCCGGTGACATATCAAGCTCATTCCTAGATGTATTCTTAAATGTTATAATAGCTACTTCACAATCATCTCCCGCTTCTGATTGTTCTGAAACATCCAGCGAAAGATATACTCTGGAATTCTCAAGTGCATACTTGCAGATATTATTCATAAGGTTGTCAAACACCCGAAGCATTCTTCTTCCGTCAGCCATGATATAAGCCGAATTATCAAATCCCTTGGTAACAAGTGTAAGTCCGGCATTATTAAACTTCTCCTCATACTCACCTGCAATCTGAGTGATAAAC
This sequence comes from uncultured Clostridia bacterium, assembly GCA_946186175.1. GTDB lineage: Bacteria > Bacillota > Clostridia > Lachnospirales > Lachnospiraceae > CAG-590. The sequence continues at coordinate 7,662 of CAMHMG010000140.1, forward strand.
ATTGAAGCCTCACACGGTGCTAATTCAACCTCAAGATTACCTGTACTTGCCTTAGAAGCTTCAACCAAGTCTTCAATAAG
>CAMHMG010000141.1 GCA_946186175.1 uncultured Clostridia bacterium
ATTATATTATCAGCCTTTAATATTCCATGTTTTCCTGTAACCTATTTTCTTTTTCTTAATACGCTTACGCATTATTTTCTTTGCATTTTTATTACCCTTCAACTTGAAGCAGGCATTTTTGTTAATATTTTTAAATGAGTTTTTGCCGATATTCTTAAATTTTTTACCGGTGATAGTTATTCTTTTAAGCTTTTTACAGTTTTCAAAAGCAGATGCTCCGATTGATTTAACATTCTTACCTATCTTTAATGTAGTGATGGACATATCTTTAAATGCTCCGGCAGAAATCGATGTAACACTGATGTAGCTGTTCTTATAAGATATTTTGTCGGGAATGGTGATCTTTCTTATAGTGACATCTGATGTTCCGACAAAGGCTGCTTCTTTACCTTTTGTTATCATATATAGACCTTTTCCGTTGTTAATGACAGAACCATATTCTGATGAAATATTAGCTTTAGAAATAGGTCTCTCTGACTTGATGTAATCAGGTTTTTTTTCTTTATAAATATTTATTTCAAGTAAAATGTGCATATGATGGTAGGAAAAGTTAAGCTTATCATAACCATAAGTCTGATACATATCTTTCCAGGAATCATTTATTGAGCTTATTGGATTTCTTTCAGCATAAAACGAAGTTTCATCATTTGTTGAAGTGCCGGATGTTTTACTTAGATCCGCTGTTGATTCTATCTCAATATTATATAAACTTGCATATATGATTTCATTTTTCATATGTTCGGTCATATTCCTTCTTAGATAATTCATGACACTGATCCTGTCAGCATTTTGAAATATTTTATCAAATGCTTTCTTAGCTGTTTCACGATCCTTATCACTGTATTTGTCTTTGATCATATAGTTATCGTACCAGTATGGGATAGCATTTACAAATCTGATGTTTTTAGACTGGGCATAAGTATAAGCATTTTCTATCGTATCAGCATAGGTAGAAAAGCCGGTAATCTCGTCAGCTTTGTATTCTTTAAGTGTATACGGTTCTATATCGAGAACAATACCGGTGATCGTTGCATCAGGATGCGAAATGTTATATTCAGCTACTTTATCTATTTTTTCAATTATCATATCAACATTGTTATACCAGTTAGAACGGCCGGTCAGATAGTAGGTTGATATTCCGTTAGCTTTCAAAGAAGAGATCATTTCAACCTGATCATCAAAATTGGTAAAAGTGGTATATACATCTGAAATATTAAGATAATGACAAATATCGATGGTTTTTTCAAGACTGTCGGTCGGAATTCCATGATCATACCAGCAGTATACGGAATTATGAATATCGGACTTAGAGTCTGCTGATACTGAATCGGGGGAAAGACAGGATATAATTGTAATAATAATTGTTAATATTGAAGTTTTTATATTGTGCTTCATAAATCGGAGTTCTCCTGTAATAGTATATTTAAATGCTAATTAATTGTTATTGTAACTGTATTCGCATAAAATGACAATAAAATAATATATCTTTTCAACTTTGTTTCACAGATACGTGACAGGAATAAATATTCTAAGGCGCTGTGATGTCCGATTTTTGGTTGTCAAAAGAATATTTTTATGCTATATTATATAAGTTGCTTTGTAGCTGATTGACAGTATGATACAAGAAGATTGATAGTGTTATGTAATTGTTATTATACTGAATATGAAACGGAGGAATCTTAATGGCTGAAATGACGAAGGTTTGTTTGGATGCGATGGGTGGAGATAATTCGCCACATGAAATGGTCCTTGGTGCGGTTAACGCTGTTAAAGAGAAGGATAACCTGTTCGTATATATTGTCGGCCCCGAGGATAAGCTTAAAGATGAATTATCAAAGTACGAATATCCGGAAGAAAGAATAGAGATTGTTCATGCACCGGATGAAATAACGACTCATGACACACCGGTTAATGCCATACGACAGAAAAGAGAATCATCTATGGTGGTAGGGCTTAAGATGGTCAAAGAAGGTAAGGCTGACGGTATTGTTTCTGCCGGTAATTCCGGAGCATTACTTGTTGGCGGACAGGTGTTGGTAGGAAAGCTTAAGGGCATTGAACGAGCTCCGCTCGCACCAATAGTTCCTACTGTTGATGGAGTTTGTCTGCTAATAGATTGTGGTGCCAATGTCGATGCTAAACCATCTAATCTTGTTCAGTTCGCCAAAATGGGTTCTATATATATGAAGTACGTTGTGGGTGTTGATAATCCACGCGTTGGAATAGTTAATATAGGTGTTGAGGAAGAGAAGGGTAATGCGCTTGTAAAAGAGACTTTCCCGCTCCTAAAGGCCTGTGATGATATTAATTTTATTGGAAGTATAGAAGCAAGAGAGTTTCCATATGGAGCGGCTGATGTTGTTGTTACGGAAGCATTTGTGGGTAATGTAATGCTCAAGCTTACGGAAGGGTTGGCTTCAGGATTATTTGCAATGATCAAGAAAAGTATGACAGCCACTCCGTTGTCAACTCTTGGGGCAGCTTTAGTAAAACCTCAGCTTAAGAAGACACTTAAAACCTTCGATGCCACTGAATATGGAGGTGCACCGCTTCTTGGGCTTAACGGTCTGGTGGTTAAGATACACGGAAATGCAACCAATAAAGAAGTCAAGAATGCATTGTTCCAGGTTGAGACATTTAAGGAACAGGATATTAATGGAAAGATTAAGGATATTCTGTTGGTTGACAAATAATTAATAACTATATTTGATAATTGCGAAACTTTATATGTTCTTCATAGTTTTGTGCATATTCTAATAAGTTTCGCAATTATCTAAAAACTATATTAGATGGAGTGATAATAATGCTTAATTTTAACGAGCAGAAGTTAGAAGAGCATATACAATATGTATTTAATAATAAAGAACTTTTAAAACAGGCATTATCCCATAGTTCATTTATTAACGAGATGAAGAAAAAGGGAATGGAGAGCTATGAGAGATTGGAATATCTTGGTGATGCAGTTCTTGAGCTGATATCCAGTGAATTTCTGTTCAATGAATACAAAGATATGCCGGAGGGAAAACTTACAAAGCTTCGTGCCTCGATTGTATGTGAATATACTTTATCATCGGTGTCAAGAATGCTTCATTTAGGCGATTATGTATTGCTTTCAAAGGGTGAAGAGATGACAGGAGGAAGAAACAGGGATTCTATTCTATGTGATCTTTTTGAATCGGTTCTTGGTGCCATTTATCTTGATGGAGGAATGGAACCGGCCAGGAAATATGTAGAATCATTTCTTCTTACGGATATAGAACACAAAACATTGTTTTATGATGCAAAGACAACCCTTCAGGAGATTGTACAGAAGGATGGTAAGGGTTCTGTCAGTTATAAATTAGTGAGCGAATCGGGTCCTGATCATAATAAAACATATGTTATGGACGTTGTGGTTGATGGGAAAAAGCTTGCCACAGGGAAAGGAAGCTCTAAGAAGAATGCTCAGCAGATGGCTGCATATGAAGCGATATTATTACTGAGAAAAAATAATTTATAGATTTATTATTTATCAGTTTGATTTGTTGCATATCTATGAAGCATAGCCTGGTAGATACGTTTTGTGAAGGAATGGATAAGATAATATGTATTTGAAAAGTATTGAAGTATATGGCTTCAAATCATTTGCTAACAGAATAGTTTTTGAATTTAACGAGGGAATAACAGGTATAGTTGGTCCTAACGGTTCAGGTAAGAGTAATGTCGGAGATGCTGTAAGATGGGTTCTCGGTGAACAGAGCGCTAAGCAGCTTCGTGGTTCTAATATGCAGGATGTTATTTTTGCTGGTACAGAGCTTAGAAAACCACACGGATCTGCTTATGTTGCAATTACACTTGATAACAGCGATCACTCACTTCCGATTGATTATGAAGAGGTAACCGTTGCAAGACGTGTGTATCGTTCGGGCGAGAGCGAATACCTTATCAATGGTGTTGTAAGCAGGTTGAAGGATGTCAATGCACTGTTCTTTGATACAGGTATCGGTAAAGAAGGCTATTCTATTATCGGACAGGGTCAGGTAGAACGTATTCTTTCGGGAAAACCTGAGGAGAGACGTGAGCTTTTTGACGAGGCAGCAGGAATTGTAAAATATAAGAAGAATAAGGCTGCAACAGAGAAGTCATTAGCTGCGGAGAGGGAAAATCTCTCACGTGTCAATGATATTTTATCTGAGCTTGAGAAACAGGTGGGTCCTCTTGAGAAACAATCTGAGGTTGCTAAGAAGTATTTATTATATAAGGGTGAATTAAAACGTTTTGATGTTAATGTTTTCCTTATGGAAAATGAGCGCATTGAAAAAGACCTTAAAGATAATGAGGAAAAGCTTCACATTGTAAATGAAGACAGCGAACGTCTTAAGAAAGAATTTGAAGATACTAAGAATGAATATGAACGCATTGAGACTGTTCTTGAACAGTGCAATATTTCAATAGATGAGAACCGTAACCGTATTCATGAATTGAAGCTTAATAAAGAGCATAATGAGGGTGAGGTCAATGTTTTAAATCAGCAGATAAGTAATGCAAAATCATCCGATATTCATATGAGTGAGCAGATTGACAGAATTAACAAAAGTCTTGCTGCATCTGAAGCAGAGAAGAAGGGTTATCAGGATAAGAAGGCTGTTCTTGATGAGAAGATGGACAGTGCTGATGATGTTGTTGAAGAGGCAAGAGATTACAGTGAGTCCATTGAGGAAGAGATTAATAATTTACTTGAAGATATAGAGAAGAGCAAAGCAGATATAATTGAATATATGACAGGCGAATCTAATCTTAAAGCTAAGGTTGGACGTTATGATACCATGCTTGAAAATATCAGTTATCGTAAGACTCAGCTTAATCAGCGTTTTCTTCAATTCAAATCAGATGAGATGAAGGATAAAGAGGAATATGATAAACATAATGAATCCCTTAAGAAGATTGAAGAAGAGGTTACAAGTATTCTATCAAGACTAGATAAGGTTGATTTTGAACTTGATCGCAATACAATTGATACTAATGAGAATAAACAACGATTGTTTTCTGCTAACAATGAGTACGCCGGTGTTAAGTCTAAAGCGGAGGCACTTAGAAATATAACCGAGAGATACGACGGATACGGTAATTCGATCAAACGTGTAATGGAACAGAAACAGCATAATCCGGGAATTATCGGTGTTGTAGCAGATATTATTCAGGTTAACAAAGAATATGAGATAGCTGTTGAGACAGCTCTTGGCGGAAGCATTCAGAATATTGTTACGGATAATGAGAATACTGCTAAGAAGCTTATAAGCTTTCTTAAAAAGAACAAATTCGGACGTGCTACATTTCTTCCTCTTACAACAATAGGTGGAAAGCACAGTGAATTTACATATAAAGAGGCGTTAAATGAACCCGGTGTTGTTGGTCTTGCCAAAGATCTGGTCAAGGTCAATGATAAATACACAGCGGTCGTGAATCATTTGCTCGGACGAATCATTGTATGTGAAGATATTGATCACGCGATTAATCTTAATAAGAAGTTTCATCAGTCATTGCGTATTGTAACAAAAGAAGGAGAATTGTTGACTCCGGGCGGTGCAATGACCGGTGGTGCCTTCAAAAATTCATCTAATCTGTTAGGTAGAAAGAGAGAGTTAGATGAGCTTTCAAAGGAGCTTACAGAGCTTTCTAATGAGATTGCCAACGCTACTAAGGATGAAACAGAGCTTCGTACAAAACGAGAGGCATTAAAGACAGAGAAGGAAGATATCAATCTAAAGCTTCAGGAATTGTATCTTAATAAGAATACGATAACAATGAGTATTGAACAGGTCTCTAAAAATCTTGCCGAGACAGCTAATGCATATGCTTCTGTTAATAAGGAGAATAAAGAGTTAGAGGCTCAGATCGAGGAGATCAATAACAATAAGAATGAACTTTATGAGAATCATAAACAGGCTGAAGAAGCTAAGAAAGCACTTGAAGAACGCATAGGTGTTCTTGAGGAGAGAGTTGCTTCTAAGCGTGAGGAGTTAAAGATTGCTAATGATAAGGTATCACAGCTTATGTTGGATTTCAATACGATGAAGCAGCAGGATGATTTTCTTATAGAGAACTTAAGGCGTATTCGCACTGAAGAGAGTAAGCTCAAAGAGGAATTAGAACTTTACCGATCGCAGATGAGTAATTCAGGACGCGCTATAGAAGAGCTTGTAGCAAAGATTAATCATTTCAAAGATCTTATTGATACGGATGCCAAGGAGATTGAGAGTCTTGAAGAAACCCTTAATAAGGATATTAAGGACAAAGAAGAATTAAATGCTAAACACAAAGAATTTTTTACAAAACGAGAGAATCTCAATGAGGAGATTACAAAACTTGATAAATCGGCATTCAGGCTTAATGCCCAGTTAGAGAAGATCAATGAAAGTGCTGACAATCTCAGCAAATATATGTGGGAAGAATATGAGCTTACCTATCAGTCGGCACTTGATTTAAGAGATGAGAGTTTAAGTGATCTCTCTAAGTTAAAATCAGAAGTTTCAGCTGTTAAGGCTAAGATTAAGTCTTTGGGTGATGTCAATGTCAATGCGATAGAGGACTACAAGGAAGTATCCGAGAGATATGAATTCTTAAAAGGACAGCATGATGATATTGTCAAAGCGGAAACCAATCTTGTTCAGATAATTGAAGAATTAGATACTGCGATGAGAACCCAGTTTGAAGAGAAGTTCAAAGAAATTCAGATAATGTTTGAGAAGGTGTTCAAAGAGCTTTTCGGAGGTGGTAAGGCGTCACTCGAGCTTGTTGATAGTGAGGATATATTAGAGGCCGGAATCAGAATTATTGCACAGCCGCCCGGAAAGAAGTTACAGAATATGATGCAGCTTTCCGGTGGAGAGAAAGCGTTATCTGCAATCGCACTTCTTTTTGCAATACAGAGTCTTAAGCCTTCACCGTTCTGTCTTCTTGATGAGATTGAAGCGGCATTGGATGATTCTAATGTCACAAGATATGCCAAGTATCTTAACAAACTTACAAAGGATACACAGTTCATTGTAATAACCCACAGAAAGGGAACAATGGAGGCGGCTGATGTTTTATATGGTATTACTATGCAGGAGAAAGGTGTGTCTACTTTGGTTTCTGTCAATCTTATTGAAAATGAATTGGATGATTAACTGTAATTGTTAAGGTAGAATGATTTAATAGATATGAATAGTTTTTAAAGGAGATATAGATTATGAATATCAAGAAGTTATATATTAAACTGGGTGCAATACTTGGCTTTGTTGCAGGATTGATAGTATTAAAGTATATGATGAATATGGAAGACCATACATTGGGTTTATTGGTTGGAGTTGTTGGTTTTCTTATATGTGGCAGTTTAGGTATTTTAATCGGTACAGTACTCCAGAAAAAATTTGGTAAGGACAAAGAAAATGATAATGTAGTCGAGAAGAATCCCGAGAGAATATTTGCAGAAGCCTTTGAAAGATCATTTATGGACGATGAACCTGTAAATAAGCCGGCTGAAGGAAAAAAGCCGGAGACAGATACTGAGGAAGTAAAGAAAGAAACTGAAGAAGTAAATAAAGAGATTGCAGAAGAGAAAATTGAAGTAGCAAAAGAGAAGGTCGAAGAGAAAGTCGGGGAAAAGGCCGAGAAAGTAAAAGAACCGGTTAAAGATAAGGTTGAAGAAGTTAAAGAGACTGTCGAGGAGAAAGCCGAAGAAAAG
>CAMHMG010000142.1 GCA_946186175.1 uncultured Clostridia bacterium
ACTTTTTTATCAGCAGCTTTTCCGTCAGCATTTGTCAAAACATCCTTTGCCGAAGTTTCATTGCCGGATCTTACATAAACCCCATCCACATCAACTGTAAGTGATTCACCTTCAATACTTCCGTCAAGCTTAAATTCAGAGAGATCAACAACTGCCTTCTCGCTGCCATCGTACACCTTATCCTTGACCTTTATGCCGGAAACAGTTACCGGTCTTCTTAGAATTCTTGCTGAAAATTCACTTTGGTTGCCTTCACCGGACAGAACATAATTCCATATGCTTTCAGGCGCACTTTCACCGTAATTGATCTTAAGTCCGCTTACGTTTACAGCCATGGCTGTCTCTTTGCCATCCGTTAACAATACATCTTTCCGGTCAAATCTTGCCGTATACTTTACAGCATTTCCATCGGAAAATCCCTTCATTATAAGGTCTTTATCTTCTTCCAACAGACCTTCGACCAAAGCCTTGCCAAATTCAAGCTCTGCTTTATCCGTTCCGTCATACTTCTTATCCAAAGCGGTCACACCGGACTTTATCACAATTGTTTTAGGAGCGATGGTAAATGCTGCCTGAGCCTTGCTTCCTTTATAATGATCCGTCTCTTTAACAGAAACCGTCAAGATGTAATCACCGGCATCTTTTGGCGCCGCATAATCATCATATTCTTTGCCCTTTAATGTCTTTCCGGTGTATCTGTAGGTAATATATTCATCCTCATCACTGCTGTCAAAATCATCATTTACATATTCTAACTCAGGACTTGGAAGAACATCTCCGTAAGTTACGGTAAATGCTTCATTACCGGTCTTTTGGTAATTGGTTATCTTAAGATTACTTGCATCTTTAGAACCTCTGTAAAGGAACGACAATGTAGTCGAATCATCTTCATCATCAATGCAGTAATTACCCGAACTAACATTTACGACCTTCGCAACATATTCTTCGCGGTCAATAAGCAATTCTGCGTCAACCGCTTTATTAAAGTTCTTATCATCTTTTTTGAAGAATTGTACAACTGCCTCACAGGCATCGTTATCAATCACTCCGCTGTCACCGGCATATGACGCAGCAGGGAGCTGTCCCACACCTTTCTCATTGAAAGTCCACTCTACACCTTTGATACTCTTCGGATTGATAACACCGGTATATTCGATATCTTCTACGTAATAATTGCTGTTTGCATTACCACCGGCAAGTAAGACCTTGTACTCATCATTCGTTATCACTCCTGATTTGTCAGTAACCTCACCTAATTTGTTGTATGAAACATCTGCATCATCATACTTATCTGCAGGATACTTGTCTGCATTGTCCTGACTGATTGTTATATTATCACCGGGCATCGCTCCGACAACTATAGCTTCATTCCAATCAAGCACTGCATCAGATGTCTTATCATACTCTTTAGGTAATGCCTTAAGCTCCATTATCGTTAACTTTGCAGGAGTAATAACTGCATTTACGCTCATCACCGAATCTGCCTCATTAATATAGTAGTTCGATGCATTTGTATCGTCATCATCCGCAAATAATGTATATGAGATATTGACTGTTTTCTCTGTAGGATCGCCTGTCTCCTGATCCAATGATACATTCTTATCAGAAAACTGTGCTCTTGGCATTACACCAAGCTTCTCTTGCCCTACTGCTCCGTCAATTATTAATCCTGACACATCCGTATCTGCATCTACTTTTGAATCATATACTTTATTCTTTGCCTTAATCCCTGATATCACAACAGGGCGGAGAAGAATCTTTGCGTAAAGTTCACTCTGGTTTCCGTCAGAAGCAATACTGTAATTGAACATACATTTCGGAGTTTTTTCATCATATTTGAACTTTAAGCTGCTAATATCAACCGCGATATCTGCCGCTTCTCCACCTGTAAGCAGTACGTCTTTCTGCTTAAATGCTGCCGTATAGTCGATGTTTCCTTTTGCTTTAAGCCACGACTCTGCCTCATTCATATCATCCTTTAATAATCCTTCTACTACGACATTATCAAAATTAAGAACTGCAGAAGAATTACCATCGTACATCTTATCATTTGCAGTAATTCCCGAACTGATAACAACAGGTCTCTGCCTGATTGAGAACTCTTTAACAGCATTGCTGCCTGCAAACAGTTCTGTCTCTTTTAACTGTGCCGTTATCTTATAATTACCTGCTTCTGTCGGTGCTTTTACAGAGTCATAATCATCTCCACTAAGTGTCTTGCCCGAATAATTAACGGTAATATATTCCTCTTTCTTATTATCCGGCAGACCGGCAATATCATCATTATCATAGCTAAACGATGGCTTTGGAAGTTCATTGCCATAGACAAGAGATAATGCCTGTCCGCTTTCAGACATATAATTAGTAATTTTTAAGTTACTTGAATATTTGGTCACATTATATGTGAAATCAAAAACAAGTGTCGCATCATTTTCATCTATTGAGTAGTTATCATCAGTAACTCCGACTACCTTCGCAGTATAGCTGCCATGATCTGTCAACTCATCCTCAGAAACTGCTGTTTCAAATCCCGCATCCTGCTTATCATAGAACTCTATGACCGGCGAACATTCAGCTCCTGCGACCAAGCCGCTGTTATTTCCATATGCTGCTTTCGGAACAGCCTTAAGAGTTTTTGATATACTCCAATCTACTCCTTTGAGTTTTTTCTGAGTAACTAACCCCGTATAACTTGCTTCTTTTACGTAATAATTGTTATTAGCATAATTACCTGCCAGGATGATCTTATGTTCAGCTTCTGTAACAGTTCCGGATTTTTCAATAATATTACCCGATTCATCGTAGAGGACTTCACTATCTGCATAGTCATCAAACGGATATTCATCAGCATTATCTTCGCTAATGATTACATCGTCACCCGCCACTACTCCGCGAAGTTCCGCCACACTCCAATCAAGCTCTGCAGTCTTGCTGCCGTCATATTCTCTGCTCTTCGCCTTGAAATTAACAACATTCAATTCTATAGGACTGATAACAGCTGTATCCGTCATCATTGAAGCTGATTTATCAACGAGGTAGTTACTAACTTTCGTACCAGCATTAGATGCTGTCAGTTCATAATCAACATTGACATTCTTTGCTTTCGGCTCACCCGTTGCTGCACTTACAGCCACATTCTTGTCTTCAAATTCCGCCGTTACCGTTGCACCAAGCTTTTCACCCTCAACACATCCGGTAATTGTCATTTTAGAGGTATCTGCCTGTGCTTTAGTGTTTCCGTCATAAGGCTTATCATTTACCAAAACGTTGGATATAACAACAGGTTTTTTGTTAATTACTGCGCTTGTTGTATGCTGACTTGCCTCATACGAGATCACATAATTACATAACACATCCGGTGTAGTACTGTCATATTCTACCCCAAGCTTTGTAATGTTGACTGTCCGCGGTGAGGCTTCGCCATTTTCCACTTTGACATCTGCAGCATCAAATGCTGCCTCACATTGAATCTTCTTTTTTGATAAAGCTTCTTCAAAAGCGCTCCGGTAATCACTTATATCCGCTAAAGCTACCCCTTCAAATACCGCTTCACTAAAATCAAGACTCACGTCCGTCGTTCCATCATAAATCTTATCATTTGCCTTAATTCCGCTCACCGTTATCTCATCCGCCACGATAGAGAATTCTGCCGTATCCTGCGCTTTGTCAAAATGAGCCGTCGCTTCAAGTGTCACAGTCACGGTATATTTTCCAACTTTCAGAGGCTTTTCATCACTGTCGTATTCCTCACCATTAGAGAGTTTTCCGGTGTAATGATAACTGATATGATTGTTGACATCATCATTGATATTATTGGATATCTCCGTGTTGCTCCATGATGTGATAACAGGATTTTCAGGCATATATCCTACGTGTACCTTATATTCTGTTTCTCCTTCTTCCAGTAATGAATCATAACTTACTTCTATACTTGCAGTATCTATCTTTTCAACATTCCATGAAATACTATTAGTGCCTTCGTAATTATTGATTCCCTCAATATTGACCGTAAGACCGGTTGCACTGTACTCTAAGGCCTGTTTCGAACCTGTTGCAGTATAATCTGTGTTCTCGGCAAGAAGTACCTCAGTAGTCTCTTCTCCTTCTTTAAGCGCCCATTTAATTACCGGTCTCTGCACTTTGCCATTATATGTACTCTTCTCTGCCCAAATATCCTTCTTATCCTTATATGTACCTGCTGTCATCTTTGACAGATTGCGTTTGTTGATCGTAAAAACTCCCTCTGTACTTTCATCGGAAATCGTATAATTACTGTTATCAAGCGCTGTCGCTTTTACATGTATTTCACCATCACTTGCATTGACAGTACCATTTGCATACGTATATGGATTGCCCATAACATCACGACTCTCACCATAATCCAGATTCGTGATCGCAACCGTATCTTCAACATCGTTTTCGTTAGCACACAGTCCGGTAAATACCGGCGTCAGACCATGCTTTTTCTTGTCATATGTAAACTGTGAACCGCTGTCCGCCCAGGTTATCGTAAGCTCCTTTGGCGCTATCGTATATGAATGTTCAATACGCTCTGTTCCTGTATATGCATATGCTGCTGTACTGTCGACCGTATAATTGTCATTGTCTACACCTTTTGCCTTAACGGTGTAATCACCGGCACCTGCCGGCACATCATTGCTTTCCGGGTAAACAGTAGTATTCTTTCCGGTATATGTAATCTCCGTAACTTCAACTGCATCAGTACCTATCTTATTGGTAACAACTGCAGTGAACACATTAGCTGTTCCGTTATAGATAAGAGCATTTGGATTAAGCGGATCTGCCCCATCCACGTTAACATTTGCTCCGCTCACATGCCACTCAAGACTTACCGTCTTCTTATATATTTCAAAATCAAATATTCCTTCAGCAGCTGCATAATGATCAGACTCAGCAAGTGATACCTTGACTCTGTATTTTCCTGCATTGACAGGAGCCTTGCTGCTTTCGGGGTAATCTGTTCCATTAATTCCACTGTAAACAATTGTCGGATTGATACTTTCAGCATTTGTAGTCATATCTGCATCAGCGTAGTCAGTATTGTTCACTGTATAGTAGAAGCTGCTTCCTTCTCCTGCGCCGCTGTCAATGCTGTACGCCTGTCCGTCATAACATTTCTTGACAGTTGCACTTTCAACTATATTGATTGCACGTCTTGCCTTCTTAATTTCCCATACGAGCGAACGCGAATCCATGTAGTTCCCCTGTCCTGTTATAGTAATAATATGCTCCCCTATATTTTTTACTCTGTTATCGTTAGGATTAACTATATAATCCTTATTCTCGACAAGTTCCATCACGATACCATGACCGCCCTTGGTTTGATTAGATGAATCCTTAACCACCTTGGTTATTTCACTTTCAAGAAACCCATCGTCTTTATACGGATACGACGGCGGAGTCAATGTATGTGTAACACTTTCATCATTGACATCTCTCGGATAAATGGCTCCCTCTCCCTTATAGTTAGGTGCTGCATCCGATTCAGCAGAAGTTACCACCTGATAGTTTGGATCACTTAAAGAAATATCTGTGATCAATACGGCCTTTGTGTCTACCTCAGGCATCACACTATCATCCTTGTATGATACATCACTGCTCTTTATATACTTTGTCTGATCTTCATCAGCAATAAAATAAGCATCACCAGTATCATCTTCATCAAGATAGTATGCCATCGCAAAAGGTACAATATCAGTTTTTAACTTATTCATATCATTTTTGATTATTCCACGTAAACTGCCTGTACCATTGTCATCTCCATTAACACAATCTATAACCATATCACTGAAATCGACATCAGCAACATTCCATCCGTCGTATAGTTTCCTTGCAGTCTTTACCTTGAGACCGGTAATGGTGACCTTTCTCGGTATTATTGTCACTTGAAGATTATTAGTGCCATTCTTAACTGTATAATTTCCATACTTAATATTGTATACCCCGGCATTGACAGGTCCAGCCAATGTTGTTCCCGACAATGCATCCACCTTATAGCTTATCTTGGTGGAAGTTATCGCCTTATCTCTATAATCATAATCCTCACCGCTGTTGATATATTCACTGCCCGTGGTCTCATTATAATAAAAATCACCTGTATCATAAGATAACGAAGGCGTTATTGACGCATTGGCAACAAGCTTTGTGTGCTGTTTTCCATCATAAACAAAATTATCGCTATATCCACTGATACTAAAAGTGAACAGGTCAAGGGAGTTTGATGAAGTTCCAACTGATGTATTACCTGTCGTATTCTTGAACACCGGATTATTATTATCAACAACAATAACAGATTCTGTCGCACTGTTACTGATCTGATAACCCTTGACAAGACCTGTATTCGTACTTCTGAGTTTGACAACACCTTTGCTGCCGACTTTCAAATAAGATGTGCCGCTGCCGCCTCTGCCGACAGAATATCTATTAGCATTCACCTCAAGCACTGCATTGTCACAAACCTCTATGTTTCCGCCATTATCTCCGGTATATATTCCGTAATAACTGTCGCCTGCTCCGGACGTAATTGTCATGTGACCATCCTTAGTGATATTACCTGTCATCTCATCTGCGTATGATCTGACAGTCACTGCACCGCCGGTAACTATTCCACTATTATTTGATGTTATAGCAGCTTCACCTTTCAAAATAATAGTTAAGTCCTGATTTGAAACTATTGCATTTGCATTATTCACGTTAATTGAAAAGCCATCGTCTAATGTCAATTCCTTGGCATACGAATTATAACTGTACTTTTCACCACTCGTATCGCCGTTACTCAGATCAATCTGAGTTGTAACCTGTGCATGTGCAATCATACAGATACCTTCAACATGCACCACTCCTGCAATTAACAGTAATGTAACTATACATCCCATAATGTATAATACTCTCTTCATCCATTTGTCCTCTCTTTCTGTTGATTTTTTTAACTATGTGTATTATGAAACACGTTGCGATAGCAATGTTTTTTCCCAATTAAAAAACGTCCAATAAGAGAACGATCTATCCTCTCATCAGGCGTCTATCCATCTACAATATATTTTTTCCCACACGAAAAAAAGACACAATTATTGCGTTGCGTTGCGTAAGCATATCTTCTCTCATACATTTCTGTCAACCCCATTCTATAAAAAATAAAATAATTATTTCGGTTTGGATATTATTATAACAAACAGGTGTAACAAATCTGCCACAAACAAGGGGTATTTCACAAATATTTTTTCAATTCTGTTAAAAATGCACAAAATTTCCCCGATACTGCTCTAAATACAAGCAATATCAGGGGATTATTATAATCAACACAAAAGCGACCGCAGGGTATTTCACAATGTCATAACACCGCCCATGTATATTGTCTCATATACCCATCAAGTTCTTCCTTGCCGTTTCGATATCGTTAACTGTCGGCATTTCAACATCGAGCAGCGCTATGTCGATATCATAATTATCCACTATATTAAGAACTCCATTAGAATTAAATGCTTCAAAAAACTCCGTATCTTCTCCGAGAACATTAAGAGCAACCTCTTTTATCCCTTTACGTATAATTGGTACATCATCAGCAACAAGACACTTCAATATTATCACATCCTTTTTTCCCAACTCCATATTCAAAGTAAATACATATTAATCATTACCACCGGCTTAGCCGGTGGTTTGCTCTGCGGCTATAAGCCGCTGTT
>CAMHMG010000143.1 GCA_946186175.1 uncultured Clostridia bacterium
AGATAGATTTTAATAAGATAGATTCTGTGACATTTCCAGGAATGAATAATGGAACAGGCAAAGCGATATGCAATGGTGTAGAAGAGGAGTTAAAGCCCGGAGTCATACATATTTGTCCGAGAGGAGTGGAACACTCTATCGTCAATACAGGAGAGGAAGATCTGGTCATGCTGACCATCGTGGTGAAGAAATGAGCGCATATGTATTTGAAAAACCTCTTATCAGAGGAACGATGTTAAAAAGGAAACTAAAATCGAAATCTGAAGACAGCATATGAGAAGGGTAGACTACTTTTTTAGTAAACACAAAATGGGAACATGGGGGTGAAAACAATGGTAGAGAATATAACCGTTAATATTCAAAACAGCATAAAAATCAATTCGGGTGTAGGAATCATTTATGTTGATCCGCTGGGAATCGGAGAGGAGACTCACGATGCGGATTTTATCCTGATAACGCATGATCATTATGATCATTTTTCGACTGAGGATATAAGAAAGGTTGCAAAGCAGGAGAGTATCCTTGTTATACCGGAGAAAATGTCTGGAAAAGCACGGCCGGTAAGTAGTTTTGTCGGAAAAACAGAATCCGTGACACCGGGGATTCAGTGCGATATTAAGGGGCTTCAGTTTGAAACTATCCCTGCGTATAATCTTTTGAAACCGTTTCATCCCAAATCAGCAGGATGGGTAGGTTATTTGCTGCAAATCGATGGCAAAAGGATATATGTGGCAGGAGATACGGATGCGACAAAGGAGGCCAGGGCTGTCGCATGTGACATTGCACTTGTCCCTATTGGTGGAACCTACACTATGGATCCGAAGAAGGCGGCGGAACTTGTCAATGAGATAAGACCGGAGGTTGTGATTCCGGTACATTATGGGAGCATGGTAGGAAAGCCGACTGATGGGAAAGTGTTTGCGGAGAACATCAACCCGCCGACTGAGGTGGTGTTTAAGTTAGAGTTTTAGATTATTTTATAGCGAATAAATGCCCGGAGGAGATTAATGGTGCGGTGCTGAATTTTACATGAGCTTATAATTCACATATTCATGAAATCTTGGCAATAGCATGGAAATGCTGCCATATTCAGAGGTGTCAATCAATCCTTTCCTGCTCAGACGGTCTCTGTAAACTGAAAATTTTTGTGATGACATATCGAGAGCCTTACGGATATCTTTGACCTTTGATGTATCTTGTTTTGCCAGTTCACATATTATTTTCTTATCGGTATCAGAAAGTTCGGACCATATCTTATCATACGAGTATTCGCGCAGGGCATAATCGTATTCTGGAAGTATTTCTTCAATTTCTTTTTTGCAGTTATTGTCCCAATACAGATAGCCTAGCATTTGAAATGCAAAGGAATACCCCATTGTCAGGTTAGCCATTTTGGATGCCGATGAGAGAGGGATAGACAGTATATTTTTATATGCATCGGCCATAAGCTGATAATCCAACGGCTTTAGAATAATCTTTGGGGCGCGATACAGAAAAGTTAACTGTTTATTATTTTGAAGATTATATATTTCATCATATAAGCCTGTCATTATAAGATATATGGGATATTCTTTTCTGATGAGATTCTGATATATAGCGACAAAATTTTTAATGTATTTATTATTAGTTACCTCGTCGATTGTGATGAGGAGTTTTTTGCCACTCTTTTTAACAACATCTAACATTTGTCTTAAGATTGTCTCATCATTAACTGTCGGAGTTTCATTTTTAACACCGATATTTATTCCAAGTAATGATACATTAATGTCGGCTTTTTTGAATATATCCTTTAAACTATTCTCACCCAAAAGTCTTGATATAAGACTGCTTATAAGATCAGAGGTTGGAACAAGGTCTATTACGATCCATTCTCTGCTTTCAAAATACTCAGATATATCGGTGAGAAGGACAGTCTTGCCCGAGCCTCTTATTCCTGTTATCATATATACAGTCGTTGGTGATGGTGTTGATTCAAAGGTATTGGTTATTCTGGCAGTTTCAGCGAAACGCGAGACATAACATGTAGGTTTTGTTCCAAATAATATCGTAAATGGGTTGTTTTTGTTCATAATACGCATCTCCTTAGGGTATTGGTTAAAATTGAATATTTTATAACTCTTTTATAATTTTTTGAATGTTTTATAAGTCTTTTATAACTTTAAATATATTTTATAACTTTTTTATAACTTTGTAAATATTTATTCAAATGAGTACGGAATATTTTCCATATATTTTATATTTCACATTGCGGCTGACATGCGGGTTTTGCTTTATGAAATACAAGTGATATATCGGAATTAGCACAAGTTCTGAAAATTAATTGCACCTGTACTTGCTTTTGGGTTGGTAGTGCTTGGGAGGGTATTCATGGTAGGTGTTGCACCGTTTTCTATGTCATATATGATTAAGTCGTATAAAGAAGGTGTTCATGGAAAATTCCTTACGGTACTAGGATGCATATGTTAACATGCGTTGCTTGTGGCAACGGCTCTTTTGAACATATAATTGGGACATCAAAAACAAGGAGGCACAGAATATGTTAAATGAAAACATTAAAAAGTTGCGAAAATCAAAAGGGCTATCGCAGGAGGAACTTGCAATTAAATTGAATGTGGTAAGGCAGACTGTATCGAAATGGGAGAATGGTTTATCAGTTCCGGATTCAAGTATGCTCATTATATTAGCTGAGGAGCTGGGTACCTCTGTTAGTGAACTGCTGGATGAAGTTGTACAGGAGCATGAACAAGATGATATGATGACAATTTCAGAAAAACTGGAAGTGATTAATTTACAGCTTGCAAATAGGAGCAAAACAAAGACTAAAATGATTCGCTGGATGCTCATTTCGCTGTGTGTACTTATTATAATTATATTTATCGCACTGGCATTTATAAATGGTTCTTATCTTGATTGGAATTACAATGATCCTGAATTAGCGGTTGCGGGTACGTTTATGCATGGATTTGAATTTGTTTTTGTTAGAATTGCGCCGATAGTTTTTCTGACTTCTGTTGTGGGTATCATTGCCACATATAAGAGGAGATAGAATTCAGTTGCTTAAATGCTGTATTATCAACTGTTAATCTCAATCCTGTACTCTTTTAAAATCGGAGTACAGGATAAATTTTATCAGGAACATGACATACTGTTGTCTTGTTGCATTTGGAGTGACATTTGTCACTCCGCTTTTTTTATATTGTGACAGATGACATCTCCCCAAACATCCACTTCTTTCGTATACTTAACACATAGCAGAGAGGAACACAGTTTTAAGGAAACGAAAACATGAAAGTGAAAATCTACATGAAATAAGTAGCTCAATGCAAGTATAAGAAAGAGGTGTTATTATGGAAGGTAATAATATTAAGAAAAACAACAATCAAATATCAACAGTATTGTTGGTGGTAGGCGTAATTTTTATTCTGATAGCGGGAAGCATTTTTGTAACAACAGCGTGGCAGAGCCTATCAGAAAATGGCAAGAGAATAATTCTTGTGGCGGTTGTAGCAGGTCTTTACACGGTATCATGGAAACTTAGGGAAAAAGGCATTCTGTCAAAGACAGAGCACGCATTATATTATCTTGCAACAGCAGGAACCGGATTTATCACAGTTTCGATGTTGGGCGGCTGGTATATGATCAACGGTTATTTTGCAAATGGTGCTTCAATAGGAATGCTCAATAATGAAGATAAAGCTATGTGGGGATTCTTAGCGGCAGCAGTTGGAATAGCATACAGATTCTTTAAAGAAAAGAAAGTATGGGATTTTGGAATTTTAACATTTATTTTTATCAATATGTTCATGTTATCATTTTATTCAAGTGTTGATGAAATTGTAGGAATAGTTCCATTGACAGGTCTTATCTTACTTACAACAGTTCAATATGTAGATACAAAGGATATTGGATTTAGAATAGTACAGAGTTTAGAGCTCATGCTCCTTGATTTTTATCTTGTATTTGAACTTTATGAGCATTTTAACAAAGTATGGGATTTAGAGAATAATATGTGGTGGGCTTACATGGCACTTATTATACCTGTAATCCTTATGGTTGTACTTGAAAGAAAAGAACTTATATGGTCAGTGATCGCAACTAATTGGTTTTTGGTTTTTGTACAATTGATGTCAGGAATAGATCATTGGAATAGCGAAACAGCAATTTATGAGCTCGTACCACTTGCAACGACAACAACAGTCGGATTTATAATTATGTGGTTAAGAAGCAATGAAGAAACTTATAAAAAATTTGCAATAATTCACGTTTTGATGGTTGCATTGCAGCTTGTGACATACATTCTTGCCGGCACACAATGGTTTAATAAGCTTGATTGGGACGTGTTATTCTACGTAGGCATGGGCGCAGCAGTTATGGCAGCATTTATACCGGCACTTATAGATTCTGCATTGGTAAATGATACAGCAAAACGTATTATGAAGACATTGACACTTTTATTCATGGAGCTTGCAGCAATTTTTATGGCTCCGATCACAGCATCGGAAAATTTTGAGGTAGAGCTTATAAGCGTATTCTTTGGAGCAGGGATTGTTCTTTTGGGAAAGATTTGGTATGATAAGACAGAGGGTATTCGTGTAGCTCAGTTTGTACTCACCTGTCTGACATTGTTCACTCTCTTACTTCACAATATTGCTATTGAAGAACTTATGAATCTTATGTTTTTGGGAGTTACAGGAATTATCATGTTAGTGATCGCCGCTATAAAGGATCACAAAGAATATGTAATAGCTTCAGCAACTACACTTTCATTGTTGGCACTGTATATTACAAGAGAATTCTGGCTTTCAATTGAATGGTGGGTATATCTGTTAGTAGCAGGAATCGCACTTGTAGCTATTGCGATTAAGAAGGAAAAGGAAGCATAGATGGAATATATTCTTGGAATAATATATATGATGGTTTCAGGTGCAGTGCTCGCAAGTCTTGCGGCACTGTACCTTTTGGGACCTGATAAACAGTATAAGAAGATATATCTGGGCTTTCAGACTGCGGTTGCAATCTGGTGTATGTCCCAGATTCTTCTGTTGTTATCGAAGGAGAAGGCTGAACTTATATTCTCTTATATATTTGGTAATGTAGGAATATGCTCTGTAGGAGCATTGTGGTATTATTTTGCATGCTCATACACTAATAAGAATATGAATATGGCAGAGAGAGTTGCTCCGTTGTCGGTTGCCGTATTTCATTATATATGTGTTCTTACCAATCCGCTGCATCATTTATACTACAAGGTGTTTGAAATAGGTAATATTACCAGAGGACCATTGTTCTATACCAATGTTTTTGCGACATATCTGTTTGTAGTGACAGGTTCAGTGATACTGTACATGAATTTGACCACAGGTAAAAATGATAATGTCCGGGAAGAATCGAAGAATGGCAGACTGTTAATTGTTTCTTCCGTGCTCATTCCGGTATTTCTTAATGTTGTATATCTCTCAAAGATATTTCGATTTACATTTGATATAACGCCTCTAGGCTTTGGTATTTCTGTTATATTGGTAATGCTGGCCACTATGAAATATAATTTCATGGATATAAACAGACGACTCGAGATAACCAATGAGGAGCTTCTTCTCGAAAAGGAGAGAAACCGTATAGCCCAACAGGTGCATGATACGGCAGGACATACTCTTACAATGATCCAATCATATATGAAGCTTTGTCAGGTGTCTAATGAAAAGGGAGAACGCGAAGAGACCGCAACATATCTTGATGAGGCGAGAACACTTACCAGCAAGGGGATTAAGGAGCTTCGTGAGTCGATAAATGAGATGAGGCAGGGTGAGACTTACGAGCTTGTGACAAAGGGGATAATGCAGCTTGCCGGACAGGTGAAAGAGATTCCTGTTGAGGTTATGATCAAAGGAGAAGATGGTGATCAATATTCCCATTTATCCAAAATATTATATGATTGCACAAGAGAGTCGATAACCAATACATTGAAATACGCAGAGGCTTCTAAGATGGAGATCGTTCTCAGATTCAAAGAGAATTCTGTTGATCTGATAATCAGTGATGACGGAAAGGGTTGTGAAACCATTAAGGATAATAATGGTCTTTTGGGAATAAGACAGAGAGTTGAAGCGGCAGGCGGTACGGTAAGATTCATATCGGCAAGCGGTGAGGGCTTTCTTACCCGCATTCATGTTCCTGTCAAGTGAATCGCAGTAATTGCGAAACTCAATGGAAAGCGTGTCTGTAATGGAGCTATATATATGCACAACTCTAAAATGAGAATATAGAGTTTCGCAATTGCTTAAAAATGTTTTAAAGAATGGAGAGTCTTATGGATAAGATCAAGGTACTGATAGCAGACGATATAATGATATTAAGGCAGGGACTTAAGGCCGTCTTGTCCCAGAATGATGGTATAGAGGTTGTTGCACTTGCCGAGAACGGAAAAGAGGCATTTGAAAAATCAAGAGTATATGCTCCGGATGTTGTACTCATGGATATGAGAATGCCGGAATATGACGGAGCATACGGAATAGAGGCGATCAAGAAAGAACTCCCTAATGTCAAGGTGCTTGTGCTAACAACTTTTGATGATGATGAGACAGTGGATAAAGCACTGATGAGCGGAGCTGACGGTTATCTTCTTAAAGAGATGGAGGATGAGAAGGTGATCTCAGCCGTGAAGAGCGCATATGGTGGAATCAGTGTGTTTGGTGACGGTGTATATCGCTCGATGATGAACAGAATGGCAAAAGGTAATAAAGAGATTAATGCTTCTTCAAAAGGAAGCGTAAATATGGCTGGTGAAGAGATATCATTTTCTGACAGGGAAAGAGAAGTATTAAAGCTTGTTGCCGAAGGGTATGACAACAAAGAAATTGCCGGTGAATTATGTCTTGCAGAGGGAACTGTGAGAAATCAGATATCAAAGCTTCTTGATAAAATACAATTAAAAGACCGCACACAGCTTGCGGTGTATGCGGTCAAACATGGACTTGATGAATAAATATTATAAAGATTAATCAGTGCCCTCTGGTGATACACCATCAGTACCCTCTGGTGATACACCATCAGTACCCTCTGGTGATACGCCATCAGTTCCATCGGTATTTTCGGCGTCGGTGTTATTCGAATCTGTATTTGCATCATCAGTATTAAGAGCTGCACTTCCACGTTTCAAAGACCACATGGTTGAAATCTGAGAGCTTAATCTCTTGTAATCCCAGCCTACTTCACTTCTGGCTTTGCTTGAAGGATCGTTGACATAGAACAGACCGTTCTTGAATTCTTTGATCACTATGAAACTCTTTTCTCTTGTGAAATCGCCCGGCTGCATCTCACATATTATCGCATTACCTTCGCTGAGTGCAGAGATAATATTATCCTTGTTAATATCAAGTTCGGCAGCTTCAAGACCTAATTCTTTGGCACCTTCGGTCATAAGCTTTGAATCTGTTACATCGTTATTCAGGTATCCTTTCTCCATGCTGAAATCACCTACTATTATAGGGTTCTTGCTTCCGTCGCCGGTAAGGTATAAATATGCCATTGAAAGAGCGGTCGGTGCATCTCCGTTTAATCCAAGAACTGTGCTGCCATAATCGGCGTAACCCCACTGTGAATCATATTCTAATAAGAGAGGTACTCCGCTTTCTTCGTTTTCAATCGTGAAATCTCCATCAAAAGGTATATTGATCTGAGCAGGATAAAACAGTG
>CAMHMG010000144.1 GCA_946186175.1 uncultured Clostridia bacterium
GATTATCAATGACAAGACCGGTTTGTTTGTCACCTTTTTTGACAATAACAACAACAAGATTTTCCTGATCCTCATCTATTGGAGGACAATCCAACACTTCGTCAAGTCGAACAATCGGAATTACAGTACCTCTTAAATTAATAACCTCTTTCTGCTGAACATACTTAATATCACTAATTAATATATCCTCGATAGTAACAATGGAATTAAGCGGAATTGCGTATTTTTCATCTCTGACTTCAACCATAAGAGCCTGAATAATAGCAAGTGTCAACGGAAGTCGTACAGTAAACTTAGTTCCCTCACCAAGCTTAGTACTTACCTCAACATCACCACCGAGTCCTTCTATCTTATTCTTAACAACATCAAGACCAACTCCTCTTCCGGATACATCCGAAATCTTTTCAGCAGTTGAAAATGCAGGTCTGAAAAGTAAGTCTATAGCTTCTTTCTCAGTAAGCGTTTCGGCCTGTTCTTCTGTAATATGACCTTTGTTAATAGCAGACTGTTTAACCTTCTCAACGTCAATTCCGCCACCGTCATCTATTACTTCGATAGTTACGTTATTACCATCCTGATATGCGTTAAGCTGAATAGTACCAACCTGTGGCTTACCAAGCTTCAAACGATCAATAGTTGACTCAAGACCATGATCAGCCGAATTACGAAGCATATGCATGAGAGGATCACCGATTTCATCAATAACCGTACGATCAAGCTCTGTTTCTTCACCGGTCATTATAAGTTCCATCTCTTTGCCAAGCTTCTTAGAAAGATCTCTTATCATTCTAGGGAATCGGCTGACTACACTTTCAATAGGAACCATTCGAACCTTCATAACAGACTCATGTAAGTTCGTCGTAACTCTTTCAAGATATTCAATCTGCTCGTTAAAACTCTGTGTTGCTGCCTTATTATCAGCTTTGCCTTCATTATTGTTACTATTACTAACAGATACCAAACCATTCTTAGCAATAATAAGCTCGCTGACAAGGTTCATCAATACGTCTAATTTCTCTATATCAACACGCACAGAACGATTAGCGACAGGTTTACCGGCAGTCTTAGTTGTAGAAGACTTCTTACCTTCATCCTTCTTTTCTTTCTTCTTATCCTTCTCTCTGACTGAGCTTACAACCTCTGCATCCGCCGGTATATCATAATTCTCAATTACTACTTCTTTAATTTCGGATACATTAGCTATAACTTTCTTAACCTCATCGATGTTTTTCTCGGAAATAATAAGCATTGAGAAATCCAGATCAAATCTTTCATCCTCGATATCCTGAACACCGGGAACTGATTTGATGATCTCGCCTATCTCTTCAACACCTTTGAATACAAGGAATGCTCTTGCTGCTTTAAGAATACAATTCTCATCGACATAAACCGTAGCACCGTATACATTAAGATTCTTTGCCTTAGCTTCGGAAATAGCATTCTTCTCAAAATCAGCTATCTCGATATGTAAAAACTTCTTCTTATCATCTCCCGAAGCATTACCGGAAGCTGCAGCATCACTCTGCTCAGCTTTCTCAGCTTCAGCAGGCTTTTCAGCTTGTGGGGCAGGTGTAGCTGCACCGTCAGAATCAAGACATGCATTAAGCATACGTATTATCTCATCGTTATCATTATCGCCCTCATCAGAGGTATTAATAATACAATCCAGGTATTCTTCTATTGCATCAAGACACTTAAATACTATATCCACCAAATCCGGTGTAACACTCATCTTTCCTTCTCGAATTTTCGAGAAAACATTCTCCATATCATGGGTAAGTCGCTGCATACGCTTAAATCCCATTGTTCCAGCCATTCCTTTTAAAGAATGAGCTGCACGGAAAATCTCATTGATTGTATCAATGTTATCCGGCTCAGCCTCCAATACAAGTACTTGATCATTAAGATTCTGTAGATGTTCTTTAGTTTCATCAATAAACATTTCCAGATATTGACTTAAATCCATTCTCGTGCACCCCCATTTTATTATTAATTTCACCTGCAATATTATCTAAAGGCAGTATAGCGTCAGCATTACCACTATCTACGACCGCTCTAGGCATACCATACACTACGCAGGTCTCTCTATTCTGAGCGATAGTGTATATATTATGTTCCTTCTTAAGCTCGCTTATTCCCAAACAGCCATCTGCTCCCATTCCGGTCAGAACAGCACATACAATAAACTCTAATGAAGCAGATACCAAACTGGTAAATGTAACATTTGCACAGGGTCTTAAACCATTGATCGGATCTGATAAATTCTCCTTGAATTGTAACTGTCCCCTTCGTTCCTGTACAATCTCAAGATGTTTACCACCTGCCGCAACATATACATGTCCATTCTGTAGATATTCTCCATCAATAACCTCGGAAACATCGATTTCACTCATTTGATTAAGACGTGCGGCTAACGTTGCGGTAAAACCCTTCGGCATATGCTGCACTATTATAACCGGTGCATTAATCTTCTTTGAGATAAACGGTATCACACTTTGTAGTGCTTTCGGACCACCTGTTGAGCTGGCTATTAAAACTAGCTTAGAAATATTATCGTAAGCCATCTTTCCACCTCATGAATATAACTGGTTTAATTATAACAGACATCTATCTGCACATAAGTGCATAATAACATTTGTACATAATTTATATATTATTTCATCCCACTTTCTTTGACTCTCATCTGTCTTTGTATATCAAATATGTATTTAATAATTGTTTCACGCATATTACGATCCATGCGATAGAATTTAATTCTGTGATCATAAAGAGCCGCCTTATTTTCGTTAGGTTCACATCTTAGCAACTGAGCGTACGAATATACAATAAAAGGATTTCCCTCGTAAGTAAATTCAAACGTCACCTGAAGCATAGAATCCTTATTATCGTCAAAAGCAGATACGAATCTGATGCCTCCACCTGAAAGATCTAACATAATTCCATTCTTCCAGACATCTTCATCTAACTGTATATCGTATGGTTTTCCCTGTTCAATCTGACTTCTCTCTTCTTCGTCTATAACTCTGTATTTTAGCGGATTTCTGCAATTAAGCCTGAAATATTCTCTTCTTTGTATCTTTTTGAGGTCGTTAAGCATTGACAATCCCAGCAGATAAAGACAGCCTTTTTTGTATCGACCTGTGACTACAGTATGACAATTTAAAAGCCCGGATTTTGTATAAAAGGTCGTATCATATTCATCGCCAACATTAAGCGGAATAACCCTGCCTTCAGATACAGGCATAGCAACTAAAACATCTCCGCTTTCAGCTTCATCTAATACCTGACTTACATATGTCGGAACTATTCTATCAGGATCTGCCGAGAGACGTTTCTCAATTTTCTTAAGATCTAATTTGTCACCTATTGTTATTCGTTTATCCATATGATCTCCCATTTAATAATAGTTTTAAAGATTCTTTTTCTTAGTTTTAATAAAATTAAGCAGAACTTTAGCAATTCCTTCCGGTTTCTCTTCATCAACAGGCAGATTCAATAACCTGTTACATATATTTCTGATATGAAATGCTGGCTCACTGTCAGGTGCCGTCAATGAAATAGGTTTCTGTTCTATTACAGCATTAACTATTCTCTTGTCATCCGGTATATATCCAAGATAATCCAATTGAATATTTAAGAACTTTGACACTACAATACTGATCTTGTCATATATCTCCTGACCTTCATCTTTATTAGATACGCGATTAGTAACTACTCTTATTGATTTCTGTTCCCTGACAAATTCTTTCTTTCTGTTAACTGCTTTCAACAAAGAATATGAATCTGTAATGGATGTCGGTTCCGGAGTAACAACCAGTAAAACCTCCGGAGAGCTTAAAACAAATTCAATCACTGAATCTGCAATTCCTGCCCCTGTATCAATAATAACAATATCATACAAACTGTCAAGCTTAACCAGCTTAGCGATCAGTTTTTTTAATTTATCTTTATCAAGATTGACAAGATCCTGTACACCGGAGCCTCCGGATATAAAGCCAATACCCATAGGTCCTTCCGTAATTATTTCTTCTATAGATTTGTTGTCAAAGATGAGATCGGCAAGATTATATAACGGTCTTATTCCAAGCATTACCTCAACATTAGCAAGACCGAAATCTGCATCTAATATAACTACTCTTTTCCCCTGTTCTCTAAATTGCAACGCAAGATTAACCGATAAGCTTGTTTTGCCGACTCCGCCCTTACCGCTTGTAACTGCAATAACTCTTGCAGTAGGAGCCTGTTCTTTTAACAATTCCATTTTCTGTCTTAATTTATCTGCCTGATCCATAGCCATCGCCACCTCCCAACAATTGTTTTGCGATGATCTGCGGATTCATTACCTCAATATCATCCGGAACATTCTGCCCATAAGAAATGTAGGACAAAGGCATTCCTGTATCTAATTTTATGTTGAGTATATTACCGATCGCATCAGTCTCATCTAGTTTTGTAAAGATAAGACAGCACTCAGTAATATCCTCATATAAAGCAGTTATCTTCTTAAGATCTTTGTACTTAGTTGTTGCGCTCAACACAAGATAAGTAAATAAGGTATAATTCTCAAAAGCATTATATAAAGCTCTAAGATCATCTGCCTGTTCTTTGTTCTTATGAGACCGTCCGGCAGTATCAACCAATATGTAATCATATTCAGTATACTTAGGAAGAGCTTTTTCAAGATCTTTGGTCTCATATATTATTTCGACAGGAATAGAAAGAATATTAGCATAAGTTTTAATCTGCTCAACAGCAGCAATTCTATATGTATCGGATGTAAATATTGCTATCTTCTTCTTCTCTTCTAAAATTAGCTTTGATGATAACTTGGCTATTGTAGTAGTTTTGCCTACACCTGTTGGACCAACAAAAAACAATACCTTAGGTTTTTTGTCTCCTTTGTCAAAGCTTATCGGCTTAGTCTGTCCCAGTTTAAGTATTATCTTCTGATATACACAGGCAAGCATATCATCTAAAGTTCTTATATTTCCTGCATGCATTATCTCATCAATGATCTGCTTAGCATATTGTAATGATACTTCATTAGTCGTCAGCTGATCAATGATCAATTCGATTGATTTATCCTTTAGGCTGCCGGATTCTTTATCCTTAGATTCTTCAACAACCCTTTTATCAACACTCTTTAGCTTAACCTCCGTTGCTTTCTCTTTTGCAACAGTATTATTATCTATTCTGTTTTCATTCCTCTTATCTTCCTTTTTACGTTCATTCTTAGAATTTTCAATCTGCTCTTCTAAAAGCATTGCAAGCGAGTTCAATTTTTCTTCTAATTCTTTACCGTCATCACTCTGTTTATCACTTAATTTTACAGACGGATGAAGCTTCTCATCAATAGATGCATTAATTTTTGAAGCAGTTTCGCTTTCTTTCGCTTTACGTTTGTCAGTAACCTCATCAACTGCAGCAGTAACCTCAACTAAAGTCTTTCTAAAAATTTTAAAAAGTCCCTTTGGTTTAATTGTCTTAATATTCATAACTATTGCGTCTTTACCAAGATTTTCCTTAGCAAGCATTATCGCCTCAGTCTCGGTATTACCTTGAAACTTTTTAATTATCATTGTCTGTCACCACCCCGATAGATTGTAATTCCACATCTGATTCTATTTCATTATATGATATTACTATTAAATCTTTGAAATAATCTTTTGTCAATTTCTTAAAATACATTCTCACTATAGGAGAAGTAATAATTATAGGAGCTTTACCCTGATCCTCTAACTTCTTGATCTCTTTTTCTGTAGAATTAAGTATTCTCTTAGTAACAGCCGGATCAAGTGTTATATAAGCTCCCTGTTCAGTCTGCTTCACAGAATTCATGATATCCTGTTCGACCTTAGGATCTAATGTAACAACCGTTGTCATCTCCCCGTCAGCAAAATATGTATTGGATATTGCACGCTTTAAACGTTGTCTTACATACTCTGTCAAAATATCAGTATCTCTTGTTGTAGGAGCATAATCCGCCAGAGTTTCAAATACGGTAACCAGATCCCTGATAGATATATTCTCGGCAAGAAGATTCTGCAATACCTTCTGAATATCCCCGACTCCGAGCATCTTAGGAACAAGCTCATCAACCAACGTGCCATTGTTCTCCTTGACATTATTGATGAGATTCTGAACATCCTGTCTGGTTAGAAGTTCATCCAGATGTGCCTTGATGACCTCAGTCAAATGTGTGGCGATAATAGAAGGTGGATCAACAACCGTATACCCCATCGATTCTGCTCTTTCTCTCTGTGCCTCTGTTATCCATATTGCAGGCAGGTGAAATGATGGCTCAAATGTAGGTATACCGGTAATCTCTTCCTCCACATATCCGGGATTCATAGCCATATAGTGATCAAAAAGTATTTCTCCCTCACTTATCTGAATACCTTTGATCTTGATTATATACTGATTCGGATTAAGCTGAATATTATCTCTCAAACGGATAATAGGAACAACAGCACCTAACTCCAATGCTATCTGTCTTCTGATCATAACAACTCGGTCAAGAAGATCTCCACCCTGATTAACATCAGCTAGTGGTATTATACCATAACCAAACTCCAATTCGATAGGATCTACCTGCAAGAGTGCATTTACATTTTCATGCCTTCTTATCTCATCAGCAGCAACCTCTTCTTCCTGCACCTCTTCCTCAATCGCCTCAACTTCACTTGATTGCTTAACAAGTCTTCCAAGCACAATAAGTCCAAGTCCAAAACCAAGATACACCAGTATTCTTCCCTCCGAACGAAGCGGAGTAAAAACACCTAAGAAGCACAACGAACCGCCAACCATATACATAACCTTAGGCAGTTTAAATAACTGGCTGATCATAATATCGCCTATATTGGCAGCCTTAGAAGCTTTTGTTACCAATATACCTGTTGCAATAGAGATTAGCATAGACGGAATCTGTGAAACAAGTCCGTCACCAATAGTCAATATCGTATATGTCTGCAAAGCCTCCTGTATTGATAGTCCCTGCTGCATAACACCCATTGCCATTCCGCCGACTAAGTTAATAGCGGTAATTATAAGGCCGGCTGTAGCATCTCCCTTAACATACTTAGTAGCACCATCCATAGAACCAAAGAAAGCTGATTCCTGTTGAATCTTATCTCGCCTTGCCATCGCTTCCTGATCGGTGATTGCACCTGTATTCAAATCCGCATCTATCGCCATCTGTTTACCGGGCATAGCATCCAATGTAAAACGGGCGGTTACTTCAGAAACACGCTCAGAACCTTTATTAATTACTACCATCTGAACAATTACAAGTACTATGAAAATAATAGCACCTACTATCAGATTACCTCCACCAACGAAATCACCGAAAGTCCTTACGACAACTCCCGGATTACCGTATAAAAGAATAAGCTTAGTAGAAGAAATATTAAGCGCAATTCGAAACACAGTTGTAAACAAAAGAATGGTCGGAAAACTTGACATGGAAAGCGTATCTTCTGCATAAAGACAATTAAACAGAATTGACAACGCAACCATCATGTTAAATGTAATAAAAACATCAAGCAGTAATGAAGGAATCGGAATAATGAATAAAATAATTGCTAATAACAGATATAATCCAACAAACAGATCACCCTGAAATTTGATATTTCGCATTATTCTATTCACC
The DNA here is from genome assembly GCA_946186175.1 of uncultured Clostridia bacterium. Taxonomy (GTDB): domain Bacteria; phylum Bacillota; class Clostridia; order Lachnospirales; family Lachnospiraceae; genus CAG-590. Next base: position 7,649 of record CAMHMG010000144.1, read on the forward strand.
TCCGTTTCAGTATATTATATAGATAATTGCGAAACTC
>CAMHMG010000145.1 GCA_946186175.1 uncultured Clostridia bacterium
TGCTTGGAGCACTTGGAATTGCAAATATGTGGCTTGCGATATTTGCGGATGTTGGAGTTATGGTTATTGCGGTTCTTAATGCGATAAGGGCATTGATGGTGAAAGAGAGGTTTTGAAATGAGTAAGAAAATAGAAATAGGATGTGAAGTTAAGGAGATTCATCCAAACCTTGTTAAACTTGTAGAAGATACAATGCCTGATGAAACAGAATTATATGATCTTGCGGAACTTTTCAAGGTGTTTGGTGACTCGACAAGAATAAGAATTCTATTTGTGCTTTTGCAGGCAGAGGTATGTGTTTGCGATCTTGCAGAAGTGCTTAATATGAATCAGTCAGCGATATCACATCAGTTAAGAATTCTGAAGCAGAATAAACTTGTGAAAGCGAGACGTGAAGGGAAGTCGATATTCTACTCATTGGCGGATGACCATGTCAGAACTATAATTGCTATGGGACAGGAGCATATTGAGGAAGAGAACTGAAGAAAAATATTAAAAAGATATGGTTGCTTTTATATAGATATGGAAATGGGGATTGTGTTTTACCACAGTCCCCATATTTTTCCGAAGAAATATCCGATTCCGAGAATCCAGCTTGTAAATATACCATATAGTATTACAGGTCCTGCGATGGTAAATATCTTGACACCGATTCCGAATACCTGTCCTTCCTTTTGATATTCAATAGCCGGAGCTGCTACGGAATTGGCAAAACCTGTGATTGGAACCAGAGCACCGGCGCCTCCAAGACGTGCGATGTGACCGTATGCATTTAAACCTGTCAGGATAACGCTTGTGAGAACGAGAAGCATAGATTCATAACTTGCCGCATCTGTTTCGGATACACCGAGTCTGTTCTTAAAAAACTGAAATATTATTTCACCAAATAAACATATTGCACCGCCTACCCAGAATGCATTAAAGCAGTTCTTGAAAACATTGTATTTGGGTGTTACTTGTTCAACATATTCGTTGTATTCTTCATTACTTATTTTTTGTTCCATGTTTAAGTTCCTCCTAAAATTTTTATTTATTATCTATATTTATCTGCTTTCATTTATATGATCTGCTGACATTTATCTGTTTAAATGAAGAGTATTAGTTGACTTATTCCCTACGTTTTATGGATAGTTATATATAAAAACAATATAGTGTGTCATAAGCTTATAATTTTCATGCGCTCAAAAATACGGCTTGGATTATATTGAATAGTCCCTTCCCTAAAGCAAGGGAATAGATTACATAGGGCAGTTTTTTTGCAATGTGAGTTTTTCTTGCAAAGATAGGAATTGAATTAACTACTTCAGAAAGTCCGCCTATAAGAAACCCGGTATAAATGCCGCCGAAAAAGCCGATAGCTATTAATATTGCAATACCTAACCAATGTACCGGAATTGCAGGAGTATCGGCACCTATCGTATGAAATGAAAGAAAAAATTGAACAAGGGTTGAAGTCAATATTCCGAATATCAGAAAGTTTTCATAGGTTATGCATTCCCTGGCAGTTCTCGTTTTGGCGGCATATTTGGAAAAGATTCCAAGCAAAGTAATAAATGCCACAAATGCCGCTGCTGTAGCAAAACCTGCTGATATTCCCGATACTATAAGAAGTACATATCTTAATTCTTTCATATTGTTCTCCTACTTCGCTTCGATACTTTCATTTCGTCTGCTGACATCCTTAATGATAGTGGTGCTTATATCTTTCTCATATAATCTCATTTGTATTTCAAGAGGTGTCGGATCTCTAGACAGCTTTCTGTTTCCGATATGGTTGAAGAAAATGATCATTCCTGCAGTCAGACCTATCGAATAACAGATAGATAGCAGCATTGTTCCCTGTTTGGCATTTCCGAGAAATAACATTGAGAGGTTGACAAAGAGTTCTTTGGCGCCAACATCTGTATTGTAAGCCATAATGGCATATCCTCCACCGAAAAATGCAACCAGACAGATGAAGAAAGTTGAGATCATTTCTCTGAGTGTTTCATTCTTTTTAGGAATAGTGTAAACGATTATAAAATCCTCTTCGCCTAAGTTGTCTATCTGAATATTGGGATATTTTTCCTGTATCATTTCTATTATCTTTAATATCGATACGACAATTTGACCGTCTTTATGAAATGTAAAAAAGTGCATGGCTTTGACGGCATTTTCTATATTCTTGTTATTGCAGTATATAGTCAGAAAGTCCGAAAATGAAACTTTGGGTTTGTTGACTTCGATACATTCCGCAACTTTGATGTATATTGTTTCGTTCATGGCTGTCTCCTTGCAGTTGTAGTAGTGACTAGGTGATTGCGAAACACATTGAAATTTGTATATGAGTTATGCATATTACATATAGCATCCATTATCAGACCTTGACGAAGGCGTTGGTACTTACATGAGTGCTATGCACGAATTTAGTACCATTACGCCGTAGACAGAGCGAAAGCGTGTCTGTAATGGAGATATATAAAATGCATAACTTAAGAAAGAAAAAATAGAGTTTCGCAATTATCTAGTAATAATGACTATTAGTAACTGTTGCTGAATAGATATAATTATTATTTGAAAAAACTTTAGTTTTATGCATGTAGTATGCGAAAAACTATGGAATTGTTTTTTATATCTGCTAGAATGATGATAAATTCTTTGCACTTGATTATAGTTTGTTTATATGCAAGGAGGCATAAACAGATGGATGATGGAAATGCGATTGTTCAATTTTTTATATGTTGGAAAGTGGTAGTAGTTATATTATTGTATACGGTAGTAATGTGGTCATGGCTTCCATTGATAGTATATGCTATGTTTTTGATGCTGCTTCTTGGTTCTTTCTTGTTACTGAAATTGAAAGAGAATATTCGTCTTATTGTTTTCTTGATAACATAGCCTGCAAATAAACTCAGTAGGAAACAGATAAACAATGAGAAGACTTACAAATATGAATTTGTTACAACCAGTCTGATAAAATATCTTATTATGATTAAGGAAAACAAGTTTTCTATAGGATATATAGGAAATGATTGACAAAACCAGTAAAGACCAGTAAAATATTTTAAAACCAGTAAAGACTAGTAAAAGACATTTGAACCAGTAAAAACTAGTAAAAGTAATTTAAACCAGTAAAGGAATGATTTAATGAAAAAGAATCCATATACACTGCTTTTTGGAAAAGAACCAAAGCAATTTATAGCCAGAAGGTATGAAACAAGTACTGTTATAGAGAATTTTGATGCAGATGAACCAACCGAACAATTATATTTAATCACAGGCGTCAGAGGTTCAGGTAAAACCGTATTTATGACGGAGGTGTCTAATCGATTTAAGAAAGATAAGGATTGGGTTGTGGTTGAATTGAGTTCAGAAATGGATATTTTGGAAAGTCTTGTATCTGAATTATCAAGTGATAATAATCTTGTCCAGATATTTAAAACAGCTAAGATAAATCTTTCTTTTTTGGGTTTTGGTCTTGAAATAGAAGGTGCTGCCCCGATAACCAATGTAAAGACTGCGATTACCAGAATGCTTGAAAGTATGAAAAAACATAATAAAAGATTACTTATTACTATTGATGAGGTTGTAAGCAGCAAATCAATGCGTGAATTTGCAAGTACATATCAGATATTTATAAGGCAGGATCTGCCGATATACCTTCTTATGACAGGACTATATGAGAATATTGACGAATTACAGAATGAAAAGAATCTGACCTTTTTATACAGGGCGCCAAGGATAGCTTTAAAGCCGCTTAATACTAGAAGCATGGCTGATAATTATATGGATAATATTGATATTGATGCAGAAACAGCAATGACAATGGCGAAAATGACTATGGGATATTCATTTGCTTTTCAGGTGTTGGGGTATTTTGTATGGGAAGAGAACGGAAAGTACGAAAAAGTTATTGACGAATATAAGAAGTATTTGGGTGATTTTGTGTATGATAAAATATGGTCCGAGATTTCCAATAAGGACAGGAAGGTGTTATATGGTATAGCTAGTACAGAAGGTGGCAGAGTCAAAGCTGTCCGAGAATTCTTGGAAATGGAGACCAATGAGTTTAACCCTTACAGAAAACGTTTGGTCAAGAAGGGACTTGTTGATGGTGAAAAGTATGGGTATGTTAGTCTCACACTACCGTATTTTAATGAGTATATATTAGATAATTATGAGTAGGATGATATTGTGAATTGTAGCTTTTTTGATTAGTGAAGGGAGGATGAAATGGACTGGCAGAAGTTAGTTGATTTATTAAAGGGACATGTTGTGTACTTACAGACACATAATTTTCCCGATCCGGATGCCTTGGCATCTGCATACGGAATGCAGGTATTTCTACAGGCGCAGGGAGTGAAAAGCACAATATGTTATGCGGGAAAGATCGATAAGTCCAGCACTAAGAAGATGCTTGAAGTGTTTAATATAAATGCTGTTCACATAGATGATATACCTAATATGGATGAACAGGACTATATTGTAACGATGGACTCACAAAAGTATAACTCTAATATTACAGATTTTCCCGGAGATGAGGTGGCGGCGATAGATCACCACCCGACAATGATACCATGCACTTATAAGTATAGTGACATAAGAATATGTGGTTCGTGTTGCTCAATTGTTACGGATTATTTCATTCAGAGTCATACGACCCTGGATGTTAATACAGCTACTGTACTCCTATATGGACTTAAGATGGATACGGATTCCTTTAACAGAGGAGTGACAGACTTTGATATAGAAATGTTCGGATATCTTCACAAGATAGCTGACAATCAGAAGATCATCAACCTGTACCACAATAACATGGAGATTGATGACCTTCATGCCTATGGTGAAGCCATAAGGAATATTCAGATATATGAAAATGTGGGTTTTGCGGCTATTTCCTTTGACTGTCCGGATGCACTTGTGGCAATGATTTCTGACTTTATTCTTGGACTTGACGTTGTGGAATTTGCCGTCGTATATGCAAAACGTAATGGCGGATATAAGTTTTCGGTTCGAAATGAGACACAGTATTACCATGCCGGAACTGTTACCCAGGAGGCACTTAAGGATCTCGGCGGCGGGGGAGGACATTTCTCCATGGCAGGAGGAATGATCACAGCCGACAAAATATCGTTTCTGGGTAATAATCCGGAGTTTGCGATTCGCCAACGGTTTCTTGATGTGATCAAGAAGACGAAGGCTGGTATCAAGAAGGAATCAGAGAAATAGTATAACAAGAGTTAGATTAAAGGAGATTAATAATATAATTTGACGGTTTAGGGTATATGCTTTATAATCTATCGTTGGTTGATATACAATCTGCGAGAACGCACACGGATTCAGAGTGGAAAATGTTTATTATACGATACGACAGGCATACTGAAATTGACGTTAACCATGACTGTCGCGTATCTATGAGATATAGCTGAATAGATACAAAAATTATACGAAAGTGTCTTGCGAGTATTAGGAGAAAATAATGGAAAAACAGCGAATTGTGGTCAAGGTTGGAACCTCCACACTAACAGGAGAAAATGGAGCATTGATGCTTCGCACTATCGATAAGTTGGCTCAGGTATTATCGGCACTTCATAATGAAGGCAACCAGGTAATCCTTGTATCTTCAGGCGCAATAGCCGTTGGAGTTAATAAGATGAGACTTCCGAGGAAACCGGTTGAAGTATGTATGAAACAGGCTGTTGCAGCAGTCGGACAGTGCGAGCTTATGCATATATATGACAAGTGTTTTGGTGAGTATGGTAATATTGTAGGACAGATCCTGCTCACAGCTGATGATATAGCAGTTAAAGCAAAGCGCCGTAATATAACCAATACGTTTGAGGCACTTCTTGAAAATGGAATGATTCCTGTAGTAAATGAGAACGACTCGATAAGCCATGCTGAGATTGAATCGGATAAGAAGGTTTTCGGTGACAATGATATGCTTTCTGCGATCGTTGCAAAGCTTACCGAAGCAGACAGGCTTATAATTCTTTCTGATATAGAGGGACTTTACGACAGCAATCCGCATATTAATCCTGATGCAACACTTATCCATCGTGTTGAAGAGATCAATGATGATATAAGAGGTCTCGCAACAGGCACAAGTTCTAACCGTGGAACCGGTGGTATGGTGACTAAGCTTGAAGCTGCAGAATATGCTACCATGCATGGAATCGATATGCATATAGCTCACGGCAGTGATCCGGAGAATATATACCGTATACTTGAGGGCGAAGACTGCGGAACGCACTTTGTGAAGCGGGGTTGATTTTGATTTTTTGCAAAACTCGTTTTGTTCTAGTGATAGATATTCAGAAAAAGGAAGATATGATTATGAACTACAGAACAGTTTCGTATTACGATGAATTCAAATGCATAGGCGGAGCATGTGAGGACTCATGCTGTGATAACTGGGAGATTGATCTTGATGATGAATCTCTCAAATTCTATATGTCGCAAAAAGGTGAATTTGGAAAAAGGTTAAAGAAGTGTACAAGGGTTAAGGATAAGCAGTTCATTTTAAATGGTACAAGATGTCCGTTTCACAATGATGATGACCTTTGCGATATATATATTGAATTGGGTGAGGAAGCATTATGCCAGACATGTACCAACTTCCCAAGACATATAGAGGAGTTTGATGATCTTAAAGAGGTCAGTCTTACAATGTCATGCCCTGAGGCAAGCAGGATAATGCTTTCTAAACGGGATAAGATGTCATTTACCTGTAAAGAGGGTAGTGACAGAGAATACGGGCTCAAGGAATTAAAACCGGTAAGCCGCCTTGCATTCTGGAAACGTGGGCATGAAAACAAATTAGATAAGCCTTTGTATGATGAGCTTTTTAAAGCAAGGGTATTAATATATGAGATGTTGCAGGATAGGAGCATATCTGTAGTATTACGTGCATTATATGTGATATCCTTTGCAGAAGAATTGCAGGAAAAAATTGATGATAATGATTATAGTGCCATAGCCGATATAATTACAATATATCAAAATAATAGAGAAGAAAGAGTGATTGTTAATGACTGGGATGTGAAGAAAAGTGTTGACGATCCTGAGTATATGGGACATAAAGTACAGTGTGCGGGTCCCCCGCAGGTAGTATGGATGCATATTTATCTGGATATATACGAGGGACTTGAAACCATTATACCTGAATGGAAAAATACTCTGGCGGCAGGAAAGAAACACATTGAATCAGTTTATTATTGGCAGAATATGAATGGTTTCATGAATTATTATAAGGATAAAGAGTATGAATTTGAACATATACTGGTCTATTATATCTTTAGTTATTTCTTAGGAGCAGCATATGATCATGATGCATTGACCAAGGTTAAATTTGCTGTTATTTCATATCTGATCATTTTAGAACTGGATGTGGCAAGATGGGCGTTAAATGAGAAGAGCTTCACGTATGAAGATCAGGTGTCCATAGCACATGCTTATTCTAAAGAGGTAGAGCATTCATATGATAATTATGAATCTTTACAACTGGTTCTTTCAGCACATCCTGATTTGATTACAGATAATTTCCGTAAGGAATTAGAATACATTTTAAGTATTGAGAGGGCAAGATAATGATACAGGATATTGCGCCACATAAATTGGACAA
>CAMHMG010000146.1 GCA_946186175.1 uncultured Clostridia bacterium
CCTCCGCTTCAAGAGAAAAATCAATTTTTGTTCCGTCATTTTTTACTACATAAAAAGTATCGTCCTCTTGAATCACTTTTCCATCTATGGCTTCACCGATTTTTTCCAAAATCAGATTCATAGATTCCGAAATCTCTTTTGCTTCCGGTAATGATGCATTCACTATAATATCTATTTGTGTACCATCAAAAGGCATTTTGTATTTTTGATTCAATGCTAAAAAGCCTTTGGAATGAGACAACATTTCTGTTGTTGGGATAAATACTGATTGTATATTCAGCCCTAACCAATCGTCAAGTTCAAATATCCCATTATGCGTAAGGCTATCTTTAAACTCATGTTCACCATCAGAAACCACATAATAACAAAATGCATCTTTATAATATGAATTTTTTAACATTTCATTATCCTGCAAGTTATTCGAAAAAAATTGTAATAATCGTTGTGTCTTTCCAGGTTCTGTCCGCTGGTTAGACCATTGCGTTGCCGCATAAATCATTTTCAACAGCGATGTCTTACCTAACCCATTTTCCCCGATTAAAACATTGATTCCATCTGAAAAGTGCAATTCAAAGGCTTCTGATAATACGTCACCCTCTTTTAACTCTCGTCCTTCAAAATCCGCATTATTAATTCTCCATTGTCTCTGAAATGCAAGTACATTAGCTACTTTTATTGATTTTATAGACATTAAAACACCTCTTTTCATCTTTTACTAATCACCAAAATCCCCATACAACCTATAGATTCAATGTTTTCTGTTACAATCTTAACATAACATCTGTTGTTTTTCCACCCTTACTCCAGAGTAGTATATGATCTCCTTGCATTTTTCTCAAATTTGAAATGCTTATGACACATATTACATTATATAGAATTATAACACCTTTTATTATTTGTATGTATTATTTAAACCTGCCATCTCATTACTTTCCGACATCCTTCTCCGCCATAACAAGCAGCTCAGATGCAGCCTGCTCGCTCTCAACTCGAATCAAATTATCCCATGCATCGGCTTTTCCTAGCAGATTCATCCCACCATGCCAAACCAATTTTTTGTCAATAACGGCAAAATGTTCACTTTCTTCATCTGTAAGACGTACGTAGATACCATTCTTTTTCATGTCATCAATAAGAATATATAATTCAATTGTATCCTCATAGCCTATTTGGTCAGGATTAGTTGTAATTACTGTTACTGTAACTCCCTCCTCTTGTCTGTCCTTCATTAGCTGTATTAGACGTTCAACTCTTCCCCGTCTTAATCCGGGACTTGAAATAACAATTTCTATATCTGCCTCTACAAGATCTCTTTCAAATACCTCAATATAATCTCTTCTGTCATATATAGCATTTGCGGTTTGCTTTTTATTGTTTATATTGCTTATTATTTTGTATCCTAACTTTTTATAGGTAGTTAATCGGCTGCGATACTGCCTATCATAAAAACTGATATGCGTATCTACATAATCATATACAATCACATCGGTCTTACCCTCATACTCACGATTAATTCGTCCTACATATTGTGTGAGCCTTCCCTCAAATTTAATGGGTGCGGCGAGCATCAAAGTATTAAGTCTCGGAAAATTAAAGCCCTCTCCCACCTTTTGACCTGTTGCAACTAACACCACTGATTCATTATCGGGGACTCTCAACATAGCTTTGCGAATCTCGTTATTTTCTTTCTGTGACTGATCACCATAAATCAGGAAAACATGGTCTGCTTTTCCAATCAGTTGATCCCTCAAATATACGGCATGACGTTTCAATTTTGTTAGTACTAATGGTGTACGACCATTTATTACTGCCTGCTCCACATCATCTATAATCTGATCATTTCTAACCTTGCTGTCTGCGATCAGGTCATCAGCCTCATATATTTCAATATTTTTCCCGGAAATATTAACAACTCTGGTGAATCTGGGAATAACCAGACATTCAAGTCCTTGTTTAACACTCTGCTCCATAACAGTATATTTATGACGAACCGGTCCTATATGCATATAAATGATATCATCCAGCTTATCACTTCTTATAGGAGTTGCCGAAAGTCCATACACATACTTTGCTTTGACTTTCTGCATTACTGCCTGCCCCTGCATAGAAGCAACATGATGACATTCATCAACCAAAACCATCCCATAAGAATCTATATTAGGGAAATATTCTCCCTTATGATATGCCGATCCAATTAACGCAAAATCAATAATACCTGTTGTTTTATCCACACCTCCGGTAAGGGTACCAATAACCCCGTCCCGACGTTTTTCTCTACCTGTTTTTGTGTAATATATTGGCGGCTTTTCATCAATTTCCAAGAATTTTTCAAATTCAGCCAGCCACTGTGGTAGCAGTTCTGTATTTTGAAGCAGAATAAGGGTACTAACCTTACGCTGTGCTATCATATATGCAGCCAGAACGGTTTTTCCAAATCCTGTTGGTGCACAAAGCACACCATTTTCGAACTTTTCAAGCTGCTGCTTTGCAAGCTCCTGCTGATCTTTTAATTCACCCTTGAAACTAACACGGATTGGCTTACCAAAATTACGATTATCAAGTATATCAAGTTTAATATCTTGCTCTATACACTTATCATTTATCTTCTCCAACATTCCTCTGGGTACTTTTATGTACCCTTCATTCTCACTCCATATAGAGATTGTCCTTAGGTTGTAATAGTTAGACCTGCCAACCCTTGCATTCAAATAAAACTGGGGATTATCTATGGTTGCTAATGATTTAATCTGATTCTGCATTCGTGGCATAAGATTTAATGTATCCACATAAACCCCATCCTCAAGAATAACATGCAGCTCTCCACCTATCACATCATCAAGATGAAACTTATCATCATTCTTCCATGGTCTGGTAAATGTATTTTTCTCTGCATATTTTGTTATCACGTAGTCTCGTTTTGCCTCTTCACTCCATTTTTGCATAAATGAATTAATATCTTCCAATGATATCCTCTTCATGGATTTCAACTTTGCCCACTGATCCGGATAGGCATTCCATGTCTCATCAACAAAGGCACTATTACCATGCTTTAAAGCTCTGCCTTGTAACGGCAGCGCAACAAGGTTACCCAGCCTGCTTAAAACATCCTGTGATGGGTACATACGATCGTAATACTTAAATGATGGAAGATTAACTGAAGCGGCACCACGATCAAGTAACGCAAAGCCAAAAGCTCTTGCTGCCTGTGCTTGTATCGGTCCCTTAAAAAACAACCAGACATGTGCACCTTTTCCCGAACGTGATCTTTCAACAAGCGCATCAATATTATTTATTTTACATATTTGCCGTAAAGAATCTACTTCACTCATCCATAGATCATCCGTATTAGCATCATCATTTTTATAGGAATCTTTTTCATGATTATCAAAATCAAATACAAGAAATCTACATGTATTGTCGGGAAACAGCGGGTATATGCCTATTACATCCGAACAATCTTCTTTTTTGCCCTTTAGATGTTGTACTATCATCCAGAGCTCAAGCTTGTTCCACGATTTATACTCACAATCCTCATCACAAAACCTTTTTGGATCACTTACCTTAGGACATGACGGATTATCCCACCTGCTTGCACATTGTGGAAAATATCCCCCATTTTTTCCTCGTTTCGCATATACATCCATGCGCCCCCAAAAATAACTATAAAATTCTTGCGCCAGTTTTTCCGTCGGTTCAAAAGAAATGATTCGCGCTCCCTGATCATCATCATATTCATCAGAAAAACTAGTATCGTCAAATAAGCTTTCTGACTCATAAATAATATTGTTCTCATCTAATAGTTTTTTCAAACTCTTATTTTCTTCCTGCAAGTCCCTAACCAGCTTGCGGAGTGAATTAAGGTTGTGTTCATCAGGTCTCATAAGCAGTTACCTCGTGTATTTAATACGTTAATTAAAACATATATAACAATAGACTTTTGGCAAGTTTATTGGTTATTGCCAAAAGTCTATTCGTTACATTCTACTTATCTACTAATATAAATTACCTTTGTTTCAAAATATCCATACACCATTCAGGAATATCCTCCACACAATCCATACATTTACCATTAAAAAATGAGGCTATTTTTCTAAATGATTTTGTATTATCGTATATCTTCACACGATTACACAACGGTATGATTTTTTTATTTGTTTTACAGCTATTTTCCCTGCATTTAATACATCTAGGTTATTTTTCCATGATCCAAAGCTACGAACAATCTCATCCAAATTCACTCGTGGATAATTCTTATATTCGACATTTGTCTGAAATAAGGTGGTTTTACCAGCACCATTAATACCGGCAAATATTAGATATTTTTTCAATCTCAAAACCTCTTTTCTGCAACTACTCTTTTCTGATTCTGTTGCAATATATAATCTGTTAATGTACGAATAAAGCCCTTTTCTTCTGAATCCTCTGCTTGAATAACCAAGTCATCCGCCTCATCAATATTTATATCTTTACAAACCTCATATAATTCATGTATTACTTCAGATTTTGACATTTTTACACATCCTCTCATAATAATTAGCACAACAATCCAATTACTAATTCATCTAATCAGTTAAAATTATAACACCTTTCATTATTTGTGTGTATCTTTTTTTAAAATACTACAATCATAATTTTATGAAATCCTTTTTTATTACAGTATTAAAAATTTAGATACTGCCAAAAGTCTAAATTATTACCGACAACTTTTTATTGTAGGAACAACAATTGCCTTTCTTAGTTTTGTTTTTTCTTTGTTTTTCATCCATTCATAACCACCAATATTTGCACAATCTACACGTACCTCATGGAGGAAGCGACCCCGGCAAAGTCAGTACTTCGGGTATAGAGGAGAAAAATGTCAACCTTGCCATTGCCAGATATCTTCAAGACTACCTTATTGCACAGGACTACACAGTATTTCTTACAAGAGATACTGATTGCGGTCTGTATGATGAAAATGTTTCAAATAAAAAACGGTCCGACCTTAATAATCGGATCAAATTCTTTACCGAAAAAAATGCTGACCTTGTAATAAGCATCCATCAGAACAGCTATCCTGACCAGACACAGCACGGTGCTCAGACTTTTTATTATACCGGAAATGACAACAGCAAAGCTTTAGCAGAGAATATTCAGGAATCCCTGCTTTCCATAGATTCCACGAACAAACGAAAAGCAAAAGCCAATGACAGTTATTATCTTTTAAAACACTGTCCTTCTCCAGCCGTCATAGTTGAATGTGGTTTTCTGTCTAATCCTGAAGAAACCGAAAGACTTACTGATTCTAACTATCAGAAGAATCTATCTTACGCAATATCTATTGGAGTGTGCCGGTATATGAATAAATGAGCAAAGCGGCAGAACATGATTGCATGTTCTGACATTTTGCGAAAAAACACATGGAGCCGACAGGCGACATGAATAAATGAGCCTCGCAGAGCTCTGCGTGTACGAAGAGAGCTCTATGAGGCAAAAAAACACGGAGACGATAGTCGACGTGAATAATTACAGGTAAGAAATAAGAAAGATATTTCCTTGTCAAAGCAGCAGATTTAGGGCATAATACGTTATATAGGTTTCGGTTGATCCGACTATATAGTATTGGTTACAAATAAGGAGGTTAAGAATGGCTAAAACACTCAAAGAAATTCAGAAGCTTATTGCGAACGAAGGTATCAAAATGGTGGATTTCAAATTGACTGATATCGATGGAAGATGGCGTCATTTGAGTATTCCGGCAGACAGACTTATATAGAGCACAATGGAACATGGTATAGGTTTTGATGGTTCTAATTATGGCTATGCACCTATTGAAAACAGTGACATGGTATTTATTCCGGTACTTGAATCGGCAGTTATTGATCGCTACTCTGATATTCCGACATTATCTATGATAGGTGATGTAAGAGTTATTGATCTTCCCAATAACAGACCTTTTGATCAGTATCCCAGAAATGTTGCCATAAGAGCACTTGAATATATGGAAGAGCAAGGTGTTGCCGACAAGATGATTATCGGACCCGAGTATGAATTCTATATATTTGACAGTGTTCAATACAGCACTAATTATTATGATATGTATACAAAGATATTCACACCGCAGGCAGGTTTTGCATCTGGACATGAAAGTAATAACAATGGTTATCAGTTAAAACCGGGAGCCGGCTATCATAATTCACTTCCTACTGATATAAGAAATGACTTAAGAGCCCGTATGTGTCTTGCTATGGATGAATGGGGTATTAACGTAAAATACCATCACCCCGAAGTCGGCGGCAGCGGACAGATGGAAATAGAAGTTGAATTAGGTGATATGCTTAAGCTTGCCGATGATACAATGGCAGCAAAATATGTGATCAAAAACGAAGCTATAAAAGATGGCTGTACTGCTACATTTATGCCGAAACCATTAACAGGTGAAGCTGGCAATGGAATGCATGTACACATGCTTCTGTTTAAGAAGGGTAAACCTGTTTTCTATGATGCCAAAGGATATGCGCAATTAAGCAAACAGGCGCACCATTTCATAGGTGGACTTCTCACTCATGCACGCTCTATATGCGCGATCACCAATCCATCAACCAATTCGTATAAACGATTAGTTCCCGGATTTGAAGCTCCTGTTACAATCGGTTATGCAATGTCTAACAGAAGTGCTGTTATACGTATCCCTGCATATGCAAAAACTCCGGAAACCAAGAGATTTGAGCTTAGAAATCCGGATGCAACATGTAATCCTTATTACGCTTATGCAGCTATTCTCATGGCCGGACTTGATGGTATCAAAAACAAAATCGATCCTCATAAAGCCGGGTGGGGACCGTATGACTTTAACCTTTATGATCTCTCTGATGAGGAAAAAGCAAAATTATCAGGACTTCCTGCAACTCTGGACGAAGCCTTAGATGCTTTAGAAGCTGATCATGATTACCTTACAGCCGGTGGAGTATTCCCTGAAAGACTGTTAGAACAGTTAATTGGCAGATACAGAAAAGCAAGTGAACGAATTTCTCGATTACCTCATCCTGTAGAGTTTGCAGAATACTATGATCTCTAAATCATTATTATTTATATGCGCCGGGTCGTCTTTAAAGACGACCCGTTTTCACGCGTAACATCCTATAAATAATTACTTCCATAATTCCCTTTTTATAGCAAAATAATTACACATTTTCCCCTGACCATGTAACTTACCATAGGATTTCTTGAATATAACAGCCTCACCTCTTTCTATATTCTATTTTCGACCATTACTACTACAATATCAAGGAGGTGCATATTATCTACTTAATACTTAGTATATAATAGTCTAGCTACGCACAGGTTTTTCGAAAGACCTATATAAATAATACACAATAAAATTATAAACTTCAATGGAAAAATAATATAAAATCATATATATTTAATTTTTTTTTATATCAAAAAATATATAATTATATTTATTTATGATATAATTATATATAATTATATATTTTTAATGAACTACTTTACTTATTTTAAATTTATGTTAAACTATATTATGAAAATTTTTGCAACATATAACCCATTTATATCTAATCATTTTTTTGAGTGAACTCGATAT
>CAMHMG010000147.1 GCA_946186175.1 uncultured Clostridia bacterium
TATATCATAAGCTTTGCAATTGTGCCATCCTTAGCGCAAAAAACACTCGTTCATGCTATATACTTCCATGTATAATATATCACATGATGGTTTATAGGTACATAAAAATGTAAAAAAATGAATTCTTATACTTTACTTTTTCACATACCTGACCGCTCGTCCACTGCCAACCTTTTTAATCTGTCCTGATTTTATCATTTGTCCCAAAACTGATTCAACAGTAGTAGGACTGATATCCGGAAGAATCCTACATATATCAGACTTAGAAATTGCCGTAAGACTATTAAGAACAGTAGCTTCAACCCTCGCCTGCTTTGTAACCTTCTTACTTCCAATCACAGCAAATCTCTTATCTAACTCTTTGTAGCACATATATAGTGTTGTAATGAATTCCATTATAAATGGTACCACATCATTATTATTCTCATGCCACCCTAACGATGATTGATATAACGAATTATAATAATTACCTTTTCTGATATTGATCTGCTCCTCGAATGATATATATTTCCCGGCATCAAAACCATTCTTGTATAGCAGCAAAAGAGATAATAGTCTTGATAATCTTCCATTACCATCTCTAAACGGATGTATACAAAGAAAATCAAGGATTACACATGGTATCAACAAAAGCTGATTAATATTCGGATTATCTCTGGCATCACGATAGGCGAGAATCATTTGCTCCATATCATCAGGTGTATCAACTGCAGACGATGGATGAAACCTGACTCTTCTCCGTCCATATGAATCAACTTCTATAATATCATTATCTTCACTCTTGTACTTGCCCGCATAATCATAACCTGCAATATTCATCATGATAGCATGAAGTCTACAGATATCTTCCTCACTTAATGTCAGTTCATTATAATTAAGGTGTATCTCTGATAATGCATCTCTATATCCCGCTATCTCCTGTTCGTTATGATCAAGTGGTGCACTACTTCGATTAACTATCTCATTAATCCTCTGATCCGTTGTAACTATTCCTTCTATTTCATTAGAACTTTTGACAGATTGTATCCTTGCTATTGCTGTCAGCTCAGTATAAACATCTTTAAATTTGTCCTTCCTGTTCTGCGCTTCTACTCGCATAGAATAAATGTCCGCTGTAAGATTAAAAAGTCCTGTCGGAATCATACCATTATCTAAAAAAGAATAATCAAATATATGCATATACGCCGCTCCTTTCTGCACATAATCATAACATTTTTTATGCAGATAAACAAGAAAATCTGCATAAAAGCATCACACTTTTATGCAGATAGACAAAGTCCCTGATATTCAGATTGCTAATAAAATGAAATGATATCGGAGATTTGTAAATACTCGATTAATGATTAATAAAACGGAATTATGACTTGATAATTCTAATGATTATCCTGTTGACAATATATTATTACATCCAGGAGTATTTGTCAATAACACAATGACAATAAATAGTAGCAATCATTGAAATAAAGATAGTCTGCACAGGACAGACTATCTTTATATTCTTCTATATTATATTTTACTCATTTCTTCTTTACTTTCATATTACCCCCGAAGCCTGACTTTTTATCAAACTCCTTCTTATATTTCTTAACAAGCTTCTTAGGCACCTTGATCACACACTTCTTTGATACTCCCTATAATGTCTCTCATTTCAACGGGAAAATGGCCGAATCATTTCGCAAGGGAATTGATCGTTTCAGACAGGAAGCTTATCTTCTCAAAGAATTCAGTAATCTCAAATGTATTGTCTCTGTCATTGACATCTTTGATGAAAATAACACAACTTATATAGTAATGAAATATATAGAAGGTCTTACTCTGCAAAAACTCGTAGAACAGGAAGGCCCACTTCCATACAATGAACTGATGGAACTTATGACGCCCTTGCTTAATGATCTAAGCCTGATACACGAAAGTGGTCTTGTACATAGAGACATTAGTCCCGACAACCTTCTAATAGGCACCGACAATATGCTTCACCTGATAGATTTTGGTTCAGCGAATCATAACAACATCAATGAATCGAAAACATTTACCGTAATATTGAAAGCAGGCTACGCGCCACCTGAACAATATTCCCCCAAGGGAAAGTTAGGTCCATGGACCGACGTCTATGGTTGCTGCGCCACAATATACTATGCCCTGACAGGAAATGCCCCGATGGATTCTCTACAAAGAATGCAGCAGGAAAACGAAGAGTATAACTCAGTCATTATGCCCGAATCACTATCAATGGTAGATAAGAACGTAAATGCTGCAATAACAACAGGTCTATCGCTGTCATACAAAAAGCGTTATCCGTCAGTCAAAATGTTTCTTCACGCATTAAACACATCACATAATACAGACAACATTAGAACAGAAATAAGAGATGATAATGAATTAAGCAACACCTATCTTGATAAGAATGATATCAACGGAAACAGATTAAAAATTATCGGTATTAAAAAATTAATACCTTTAATCATTGTGCTCTTTTTCATAATACTTGGTATATCAATATGGGGATTACAATCTGATAAGACAGCCAATACTGCGGAAATAACCGAAACTACCAAAACAGACAATACTACAGAAATCACTAATGCTTCGAAAGATTCCGGCGCCACAACATCCACTAACTCTACGAAAGAAGCCAATACAACAATATCCGCTAATGTTACGGAAGCTTCAAGCACTACAATATCTACCTACGCTACAGAAGATTCCGGTACTACAGAAACAATAACAGACCGAAAAGCTCCCGGCAATGCAGACTCTGTCGAAGGCAATCCAGATATTTTAACCATGGTCAATATGATCGGTAAGACCCTGCCTCAGGCAAAGGATGTCCTCAATGAGTTGGACTCAGATATCGACATTCAGACTATCGAAGAATATAGCAAGACATATCCGGAGGGGACTGTCATCGCTCAAAGCATTCGATCCAACACACAGTTCACCAAAGGAAATATTTCTGCCATCACCCTTACAGTTAGTCTCGGAGATAAGCCAGCCTCAACAGCAGGCTCTACGTCTTCGAACAATAAAAGCTCCGGAACATCCGAAGCTTTTAAAGTCACAGGTTCTAAGAAAGATGACGGATACACAACCATTCATATAGGTGACTGACACATCATTTATTTTCATTAACATATGTTGTTACACGTTTCTGTATAATACCGGCAGTATCATCAAGGCTCTTCTGACCGCTGAAATAAATAGCTGCCTCTTCTTTAATAATATTCATAACATCGACATTAAAGTCAACCACCTTAGTTGTATTATTTATAAGATCTCTATACTGCTTTTCTTCATCAGATGAAAGCGGGGTATACTTATAATCTGATTCTCCCTCTCCATCAGATGCACCTAGCGGAATTATAATATTACCATAATCATCCGTATATTCTTTAGTAGCAGTAAATTTCTTCATATATGCTTCGAAAGCATCCTTATTAGTTGGGATATCCCAGTCATTGCCACTTGAGACCTGATAATCTTTTGTCATTAGAAAACGCAAGAATTCCCAAGCACCGTCTTTAATCTGTGACTTGGAATAAATACCCATTGTGCTTACAAAATTAAAATAAGATCCACGCTTATCCTCACAGGGATATCCGATAAAGGTTATATCCGAATTGTATATTTGTTTATATGTCTGAACATTCCATGGATTCATACCGCTGTCGCCATAAGGCAAAAGAACTTTACCCGAATGTATAAGATCCAGCATACCCGGCGCATCATCACTGTAATTCATCTCAGCGTCAGTTCCCTCATTAGCAACCTCAAGTACTGACTTGAAATCATCGCTGTCAAATCTGCATTTACCACTAGACCAGTCAATATAGTCATTAATATTATAAAATATGAGCTCGCTCATTATATCATTTTTATTCTCGCTATAGAACAGCCTGACATCCTTACCTTTCTCCTCTAACAAGGCTTTCAATTCCTTAAAAGTCCATCCTGTCTTATCTCCCACGTCCTTTTTTGATGCAACAAGAGTATTGATGCTGAATCCCGGAGAAATATAATAAAGTTTCCCATCTATCTCCATAGCTTTCTATACCGAAGGAAGTATATCCTCTTTCTTGACAACCTCATCCTTTTTGAAATAAGGTGTCAGATCTTCCAGAATATCCTTAGAAACATATTGACCTATAGGAATATTATAAAGATCTATAATATCAGGTGCATTACCTGCAGCAATATCTGCATTCATCTTAGTCTGCGGATCCTCGTTTTCAGAGTAATCCACGAATTCAATCCTGTATTTTTCATTTTCTTTGTTAAACTCTATAGCCGCATCTTTGATTCCATCACCTACACCCCACATAGAACCCAAAATGATAGTAGTCTTTTCCTTAACCTCCGATGGATCAGCCTTGCTATATAAAGTCATTGATGAACCATATTGATCCCATGATGATCCTATCAATGTTTCTGAATTCAATGGTACGATCTTCTGTAAATCACCGGCATTAATTTCAGAAGCAGTGTAATCAACTATCTTTGTTGTCTTATCATCTTCAAGCGAGTATCCATATATTCCCGTATGATCCTTATAGAAGAAATCATATTCTCCACAACCGTCCATCATGGCATCAGATTCGCCAAAATCCTTTACACCCAGTTCGATCTTTTCTCCAAACTTCTTATTATCAGTATCTAATATTCTGACTGTAACTCCTTCATCATTATTATCACCAGACGAAGCACATACAATCTTACCATCCGGCATCTTAGCTGAACCTGACATCCAGCCACTGTTATCATTCTTAATTTCATCAACCTTGTTATTACTGTCATCCATTATGAACACGCTATTATCTGTCACAACAATATAGCCGCCATTATCATTCGAGAACACTTTATTAATATATGCATCCTCACCGATATTAAGAGTCACCCTGATATCCTGATGATCAACAATCCTGCCGCTTTCGTCCAAATGTGAAATAAACTCCTTACGGCCGTCATTCTTTTCATCATAAAAAACGGAAAACAATGTTATCTTCCCCTGATTATCAACTATAGGATATTGAACAGATTCATTATTAATATCAAATGAAAACTCATATAACTTAGTTATATCGGTACCATTGCAATTCATGGAATATAATCTTGTTATATGATTGCCGGGGACTTCATCCACTGTTTCATTCACCGCTTTATTTTCTGTTTCGGCAACCATTTCGCCACCTGCTTCATTTACTGTTTCATCCGCCTCTTCGTCTGCTGCTTCACTTTCCGTTTCATCCGCACCTTCGTCTGCTGCTTTACTTTCCGTTTCATCCGCACCTTCGTCTGCTGCTTTACTTTCCGTTTCATCCGCACCTTCGTCTGCTGCTTTACTTTCCGTTTCATCCGCCTCTTCGTCTGCTGCTTTACTTTCCGTTTCATCCGCCTCTTCGTCTGCTGCTTCATTAACCATTTTATCTTCCGATTCAACCATTACTTTTTCCTCTGCATCACCGGAGCTACCCAAATCATCTTCAGTCGGATCAGCCGCAGTCCATTCTTCAGTCAGAAAATATATCTTACCTCCTTTTATCACAAATGTATTGAAATCTCCCTCAACATCTGTAAGCTCAATCTCCTTGCCGGAGAAAGCAACATCCCTGACATCACTATAGCCCTTCATAGCAGATACAGCTCCAACATCAGCACTCTTGCCACCTCCACATGCTGTCATCGACATGGCTATTACAAATGTAAGTCCCAAAACAACCACTTTCTTACAAATAGATATTTTCATATAATCCTCCTTATTGTAACTCATCTAACTATCATATATTTTTCATCTTCATGTCGCCAATCGGCTCCATGGCGTTTTCACAGGCAGTATAACACTCAAATTTCAAAATATCTACGGTTTTGCCGGATTAGACAGAATATCGTAAGGATTGCAGGATATTGCTCAAGAATTTCTTAAGATTTTCACAGAAAATGTAAGAAATCCTTTAACGAAATGCAATCATAAAAGGAGTATTTCAACCGAAATACTCCTCAACTTCTACCTATAAACCCACTGCTCTTATGCAAAAAAGTCACCTTCCAATACACTTACAAGCTTAACCTCGTCGTCTTCATTACCATCATTTTCTTCGTATTCAGGCTCATCTGTGATTCCAGCGACTTCAATATAATCGGATTCTTCATCAACGACCTTCATATCATTTTCGTATTCTTCACTATAGGAATCGTCATCATATTCTTCACTGTCAGCAGTATCATCACCTTCTTCGCTGTAGAAAGGGGCATCATCTTCTTCGCCGTCTGAAACGTCATCAGTTTCTTCACTGTCTGCTTCCTTCTCTGCAAGTTTCTTCTCGTATGCTTTCCAATTCCTTCGTTCTCTTTCCTTATCAATCTCTTGAAGCAGCAATCCCATAATAGTCCATGTCTTCTTTTCCCACATACCATATATCATCCACAACAGACTAATCAAAGGGAAAACAAGAAGCAGATATCTTGTGATCAGTAACTTCATCTGGGTATCTTCCTGCACCCTTGCAACATTTTCCCAATATGGATATCCTACAGCCGCCGTATGCATTGTACGTAACTTCCAGTTCTTAACATTAGAAAGAAGTTCCATACTGTTATAGCGCTTTGTATTCTCTCTGACTTCAACATCATCAAAGGACAACGGATTCTTCTCCTTACTCATTGATTCATCATCAGTTTCTTCAATCAATCCATATGCCTCTCTCAGCGCATAGTAAGCATAATTAGAAATAGGGTTAGGCAATACTGCCTCATAACAGGTTATCGGCAGATTATCATTGGTTTTCTTCAACTCACTATAACTGATATATACCTTGTTACTGTCACCGTATGCAATTCTTGATAGTTTATCCTTAGGCACTTCAACAACACCGGCAATATAAAATATATTATTGCCAAGCCAAACCTGCATACCGACAATATCATTAGATCCAAACATTGCCCATGCAAAATTCTCATCAACGACAATTCTGTCATGGTTAAGATCAGTGTCAGATATATAATTGCCTGACAATAACCTCATCGGATGAAATTGAAAGAAGTCTCCGCCTACAGCAACAGCCGTCGCCGTAAGAGTATTGCTGTCCTTTCTAAGGTCAATACTAGTCTCGCAGCTATAAGCATCTATCCATGCCCTTCCTTCTGTCAAAGAATCAGAGTACGAATCCTTATTAAGTTTTTCCGCAATTGTGCTTCTGACTCCATTAACATCATCTAGCATCATCCCATGAGCCGGAGAGATAAATGCGCTGACCTGTGCATACGGCATTTTCTTCTCACCGACAAGTTTTTTTAATACAGAACTCTTATCGTCAGAATCCTCCATATCCGAATCTTTTTTTGTATTGTTTGTCACCTCATCATTCTCCCAACGCATTGCCTCCTGTTGGGAATATAAGGAACCTGTAAGATTATCGGCAATGGATGTCACAATCAGATACAAAACAAGGAGAACTATATTTACAATTATGACAACCCTATTCTTTTTTATATATTTTTTTACTTCTGTCATTATTATTCCTCTCTAAATTCGGGTTTGTCGAGCTGTTTGTATGACGGACGCACAGTTATGCTTGAATAT
>CAMHMG010000148.1 GCA_946186175.1 uncultured Clostridia bacterium
GGTCATACTTTGCAGCATTACCTTTTGCCTTTTCAACCGGATACTTTTTCTCATTTTGCTCCATTTTCATATTCACGATTTCATCAGCATCTATGTTAAGCTTATCAAGCATGTTCTGTGTATATACAATAACATCTGCCAACTCTTCCTTTACATGTTGCAGATCATAATCATCACTCCACTGAAAACATTCCAACAGTTCTGCTGCCTCGATCACGATGGACTTTGCCAGATTTTCCGGTGAATGAAATTGATCCCAGTCTCTATCCTCTGTAAATTTTCTTATACGTTCTATTGTTTCCTGCTTCATCATTTACTCCATTTCAATATAATTTTTCAAGCATCATAATAAAATCTAATAATTACGACATTAAGGCTACTATGCGCAATCCCTCTAAGAACTATATCCTGACAAACCTTTGCCGCAAGATTTGCACCTGTATATCCGGCACTTTCATTTATCTTCATCATTTCTGCTATGATTCCTATCACAAAACCTCCATATCCAAAGTATTAAGTATGAAGTCGCTCTTTGGCAATTCCATAGCCATATCCTGAATAAAAGTCAAATCCATTTTATCTATTCTTCTTCTATAATTGAGTATTATTTCCTTGTAATACTCATATGGTAATCTGTTTTTATTTCTAATAAGTTCCAACAGCATTCTTTCATAACCATAAGCTCTTACCATTTTACCATCAACCTCAAGATCGATAGTTCCTAACTCAAGACTATTATAATTATTAAAATACTGAACAACTCGACTGTCTGTTATCTTGACAGCATTTTTATCAGTCATCTGTCTCCCTCAAAGATTTAACTTCACTTTTCACTCCACCGGCTCTTTGCCAATGATCTTGATTATTTTCTCGTTCTCGGCACTTGCATATGATTCTTTAATATGATCAAAAATGCGATGCCATGATACACTTACCGGTTCTGAATATGCACTCGTCACCATATCGTATCCCCATATCTTCTCCGGCGGAAGGGGTATTGATACAGGCATTCCGTATTCACTGCCCTTCTTATTTCTCCTGCGTCGAAAATCAGAGATTACAAGATACATCTTCATCTGAAGATTAGTCATAACGCCCGGATAATTCTTCTCTTTACCTTTTCCGAATCCCGCTGCCTTTTTAAGATCGGTAGATATCATATTGACATCCTTCCAAAGTATATCGCCGTCTTCATCCTCACCCATATAGAAGTCCATTATCTTCTTCTCACGATATTCGACTTTCCCGTCAGCCCATGCGGCATCAAAATCATAACCGCACCTTCTTGCATTTACAAAATACGGAAGCCATTTCAGACTGATAAAACCCGCCTTTTTGTCAAAAAACTTTCCGTAAGCAATCTTCTTATTACGGGCAACGACCTCCCGCCATGCCCACGGATCAACCTCCGGGACACCTGACCACCAATACGAACTCTCTGTCCATTCCTCTACCGAGAAGCCTTCAACGTCATTGGAAAACAGTGGCAAAAAGCCCACCTGTTCAACATACTCTTCAAGCTCCTCCACAGAGTGAATACAGTAGGGATCTTCCCAGTCTATTCCCTTCATTATCCATTGTCCATCTTCTACAAGCATACAATCACTCCTGTTTTATTTAACCAAATGATACAATATACCTATCATTATCACCACACACATACTTTTAAAGGATTTAACATGCAATATTTTGCATGTCAAATCCTTTTTAACAGTTAATTATGTAATATTATGCATTTCAGCTTTTCTTTTTGATTTTGTACCTGACATTTTTAGCTCCGGACTTCTTAATCATTTTGACCACTTTGTTATAGGTCTTCTTATTCTTAGCTTGAACCGTTATAACAGCTTTTTTCTTAATACCCTTAAATGCATTCTTACCGATCTTCTTAATCTTATTGCCGTTAATTGTAATCATCTTGAGTTTCTTATTTCCTGAAAATGCATTCTTGCCGATGGTAGTCACATTCTTACCAAGTGTTACCTTTGTAAGCTTCTTACAATTAGAAAATGCTCCTGAATTAATTACCTTTAAGCCGCTTCCCTTTATTGTAACCTTAGTAAGATTAGAACATCCTGAGAATGCATTGCTTCCGATAGTTTCGATATTGCTTCCGATAGTTACATTTTTAAGTTTTGTATCCTTCTTAAATGCATCGGCTGCAATCTCTGTTACCTGTGCAACAGTTCCGTCTGCAAGTGTAACACTATCAGGTATTACAACTGAAGAAGCTTTCTTATCTGTTGCAGCAGGTTCAACATAGGTCACCTCAACCACGGTATTGCCGGCTTCATCTTTACTCGTTTCTGATACTGTATAGGTAGCTGTTCCGCTGTTGTCCTGTTGTGTGGTTCCAACAGCAGGTGTTGCTGCAGGAGTTTCTGTTGCGGGAGTTTCTGTCGTCGGAGTAGTTCCTGTAGTAGCTGCATTTCCTCCCTGTGTATTGTCCTGACCTGAAGTCTTATCTCCTTCACCGGTCGGACTCTGTCCACCCTTCTTCGGTCCGGCAAATACTATCGTTCCATCAGCATTATCAGTTCTTGTCACAGATGAATCAAGTGTAAATACAAACTTCTCTGTTTCTGATATTCCATGTACCTCAAATGCTGTCTTAGGTACAGTCAGACTTGCTCCGGTTTCAGCCTTCAATGTACAGTCAGCATCTATACAGAAACCATCTACAGCCGGTGTATTATATCCACTTATCTTATTATTATCCTTAAGTAATACATTTACACCCTGCTTGAAGATACACAGGTTAAGCTCATTATAATTGTTAAGAACAACGGCATTAGTTGACTTATCATAACTAATCGTACCCTTAGCCTTCATTTCATCTAAAGTACCTGTCGTTCCGATACATGCAACTACACTATTATCTTCTGACCGACCGGCAATAATTGTATTATCTGCTGTGAGATACAACCAGTTAATTGTAATATCATCTTGTTCAACCGCTCCGGTTTCTGTCACCTTAACTGTACATGTAGCTTTGATATGGCTTGGATCCTTACTTGTCGCTGTTATAGTTGCTGTGCCAATGCCTTTTGCGTTCAGTTCACCTGTTGTTGGATTAACCTCTACAATAGCCGGCTTATCACTTTCATAAGTAACACCCGGGAAGGTAACTTCTTCACCCTCATGTATCTCATTGGTGTTCCATACCTTAGCAGGATTAGCTTTGGTCTCACCCGGTTTCATCTCAACATAACTCACCTCAAAACCTATTCTCTCGGCTCTGATCATCGGAAGGACATTGACTTTAACTGTATCGGTAAATGATTCAACCTCCGAACCATCACCCTTATCATAACCCTCTACTGTAACCGTAACAGTAGCAGATCCGGTTCCATTATATGCACCTATACTGAATTCATTATCCGAATAACCATTAACTCCGGTAAATACAGCTTTATCATCCGAATCCCTTATTTCTTCAACTTTCCAGCTGATATTCGGTGAAGGATATGCTTTGGCAGGATCCGTGATGGCAAACAAATCAATGTAATTAGAATAACCATCCAGAATATATTTGCTGTAATTATTAGTTACACCATCATATCTGTATAATGTTATCTCCTTCACGCCTGCATCATTAACTGCTATATCCTCATACTCATTTTCATTAGTCTCTCCATTCCGTATGATATCTCCGTTTTCATCCCTCTTATAAATCTTGATAGATACACCTGCTACCGGATTAGTCTCTGCTACACGGAGTAAAATAGCATTCTCTTTTGCAAGTATAGGTCTGTCTGATCTGGAATCGATAACCACATTATCACCATTTACTACTTTATAAGCACTGAGATCACCTGTGATATCAGTGAAATCCGTAATCGTAGTTTCTCCATCGTCCCGGCCTACAAGATAGAATCCGGCAGGAAGAGTTGGAGTACCGTTACTGTACGAATTCGGCATCGTATCAGGGAGATATATATCTACTAACGAACCGCAATTATTGAATGTTCCGCTATAACTGTCGCTTGAATATAAAGTTTTCGTAAGGTTGGCATCTGATCCTGAGATATCCAATACCACAAGCTTAGGCGCATTAATATCTAATACAATATTCGTATCATCAGCCTCAGGCCCTTTAATTGCTAATGTAAGCTCATTACAATTATTAAGCTTGAGCAACGATGAAAGCGAATTAGCACTCGAAAGATTCAGACTTAAATCAAATTTCTTGATTGAATCCAAGGTAAACATTCCGCTTACATTCGTAACTTTACTTGTATCAAAGCTATCTCCCAAATTAAGACTTGTTGCTTTCTTCAAAGTAAACATGTTGCTCATGTTGGTAACCTTTGAAACCTTCAAAGATGACACATCTAATGTATTGGCGCTTCCAAGAGTGAACATGCCGCTCATATCTGTTACATTTTCTGTGTTAAGACCTGACACATCAAGAGCTGTCAAACTATCAAAGTTGAACATTTTGCTCATGGTAGTAACTTTACCTGTATCAAATGTAGAAATATCAAGTGTCTTAAGTTCCGGCATCCAGAACATGCCACTCATATCAGTTACATTTTTCGTATCAAATCCTGACAGATCAATACCTTCCATTGCCGGCCCGAAATATTCTATAGGTCCATATTTTTTCCCATATTTAAAATAATACTCTCCAAACATACCGGCCATCGTTGTTACATTTCCTGTATCAAGTGCATTAAGATTAGCGATACTCTTAAGTGATTGACATCCCTTAAACATTTCGGACATATCAGTTACCTTTGATGTATCCACTGTAGCCGGCAGTGTTAATTCCTCTAATCTGTAATCACGGAAAAACATATCCTTCATAGTAGTAACTGAACTAAATGTAAAGCCTGAAAGATCAAGACTTCTGATATCACTGTCAGCAAACATGCCTTCCATGTCAGTAACACTTGATGTATTAAAGCCTGCAAGATCAGAAGCCGCAATATCAACCGGCTTTTCCTTTTCGTTAACCCTGATCTTTAACATTTCTTTCATATTAACAGCTTTAGAAGTATTGATTGACGAAAGTCCTTTTATGCCATCTCCGTTTGCAAGATATATGTTGATCATGTTACTCATATCCGTAACATTGGATGTATTGATACCTGAAATGTCAAATTCCGACATTCCAAAAGATGCACTGCAAAGCCTGAACATATTGGACATATTAGTAACATTATCAGCCATATCGTCACCGACAATCTTGAAGGACTTGGTATTACCGCGTGTAGACTGATGATAATTATCAGGTCTGCCTTCATTGGATATACTTTCTGCGCCTACCCAGCCATGAGCCGCAGCTCCCTCAGAAGCACCTCCCATACCAAATGTTGTTGACTCATAGAACAGATAACTACAGTCGTCAGGAAAACCAACCCCTGAATCAACAGTTATATTCTCTGCCGACACAGGATATAAGGGAAGAGCATTTGGTAGTTTTTCATTACTGCCATTAATAACAAAATTAGACACAAGAACAACTCTATATGTAACACCATCATATGGATCTGTGTAACTTGCAGGAATGTTCCAGTTCTCCAATTCAAAATCCTCTGCTGTCAGACTTTCAGGAAGCTTTGAATTACCATATCTCTCGTCTTCAATCGAATTAAGTGATTTTAAACTCAAAGTTGAATCGGACCCTATTGCAAGAGCCGCATTTGCATAACCCGAAAGACCTTTGTTGTAGTTTTCAAGAGTAACGATTCCTGTCTCTGCATCCTTTTCATAATTATAGAAATCCAGAGTAAAGTTACCGTGATCCTTTACATATTCATCAGTATAATAATAGAACCAGTAACAGTCATACTTATTATCTTCTTTCTTGGGAACACTGAGTTTCTCTGTAGTCATAATAGCAATAGGATTATCCTTATTGATATTATTAACTGTAATCTTATCAGCTTCGCTGTCATAGTCTGTGACAACCGGCGCATCCTTTTTCGCAACTCTGTCGTAGTATTCAACAGTTGCCCCGCTTTTGGTTGTATAACTCTTCTTCTCATATTCCCATATAACAATGTGAGACATATCCGATACCGTCTCTGTAAATGGTACAGTATAAGTTCCGTTATCAGAATTAATATTTTGAAGCTCTGTTTCATTTAAAACCGTTGAAATGCCATATTTATTACCACCCTGATATTCCAGCTCAACATCATGCCATACTGCACTTTTAAGAAGGATATCTGTGTCAATTGACGTTACATTGAGTTCAAAAGAAAAATCATCAAATGAATCGTTGAAAACACAAATACCATTTGAACGAAGATTTAATGTTGCAACTTTATCTTTGTCTTCGTTTTCTTCTGTAGATACAATCCATTTAGAAGAATACTGTGAATTACTTAGGCTTGAAGTGATTGAAGCCTCTTCCCCATTATCATTCAAACGCAATGTCAGCTGATATTCATGATATGCAACACCGTTATCGATAACAGCTTTTGTAATTCCTGCTTCCTCCGAAGGACTTACAGAAACTGAACTTCCATCATACAGATCAGTAACCGTAAGTCTCCACTTAGCTTCTTCCCCTTCTGCTTTTACTAACGGTGTCGATACATTGACACCTGCCAGTATTAACATAATCGTTATTACTGTTAAAAGCATTCTCTTACATAGTTGTTTTTCTGTTTTTAATACTCTCTGCATATAAAACCTCCTTACCACATCTTCTGCTTTTGCCTCTTTGAAATATTTGCTACATACAAACTCTGCGGTATAAAACGACCTGAGAACATCAAGGTCTTCATGATAAATGTCGGAATGATGACTACCTTTCTCTTCTTCATCATATCAACAGCATAGTTTGCACAATATTCAGCTGAGATTCCCTTCATGGAAAACTCAACATTTGCATTGGCATTGAATTCGGTATCGACCGGTCCCGGACACAGACATCCGATGTATATATTACTTCCGGCCTCATATAACTCTCTCGCGATTGCTCTTGTAAGACTTACTACATATGACTTGGTTGCATAATAGGTTGCCATATAGGGGCCTGCAGGAATTATTCCTGCCGAGCTGGCAACATTTAACAGATAACCGCAGCCCTGACGCTTGAACTGTCTAAGCATTTTCTTTGTAAGGAAATGAAGTGCCTTGACATTAAGATCTATCATATCCATTTCCTTAGATAGATCCGTCTCGATAAATGCACCGCAATCACCAAAACCGGCGTTGTTAATGAATATAACGACCGGCAATTTCTTAAGCTTGTCAACAAGTGCCTTACACTCTCCATAATCCCCCAGATCAGCCTTCATTATAAGACATTTCGTTCCCGTATCCATGTAATCCTTAAGTTCTTCTTTCAGCTTCTTAAGTCTTGCTTCCCGCCTTGCAACAAGAACAACAGAATAACCCTCTGCGGCAAATCTCTTGGCAAACTCAACCCCAATTCCCGAGCTTGCACCTGTGATAACAGCATACTTCTTTGCACGTCTCATGTAACCGCCCCCTACTCATTTTATTTATAATTATGAGAAGCACTTAGTGCATCTCATAGCGCTCTAAAACTTCGTTTTATCGCTATCTTATCGGGCGAAAGTAAAGTCTGCGCTT
>CAMHMG010000149.1 GCA_946186175.1 uncultured Clostridia bacterium
AATGCCACTGTGCAAATGGCATAGCTCCTGAATCGAACCAGCAGTCAATAACTTCAGGGACTCTGTGCATCTCCTTGCCACAGTCAGGACACTTGATCGTTACTGCATCAATGTATGGTCTATGAAGTTCAATATCATCAGGGCAGTTATCGCTCATTTCCTTAAGCTCTGCAATCGAACCGATTGCGTGGCGTTTGCCACACTCACACTCCCAGATATTAAGCGGTGTACCCCAGTAACGGTTTCTTGAAAGTCCCCAGTCCTGTACATTCTCTAACCAGTCACCGAAACGTCCCTTACCGATAGACTCAGGGATCCAATTAACTTTATTGTTATTCTTAACAAGGTCATCACGAACTTCTGTCATCTTGATGAACCATGTATCTCTTGCATAGTAGATAAGCGGAGTATCACATCTCCAGCAGAACGGATAATCATGCTCAAACTTAGGAGCGTCGAAAAGAAGTCCACGACTGTCAAGGTCAACAAGTACCTTAGGATCTGCATCCTTAACAAAGAGACCTGCAAACGGAGTCTCCTCTGTCATGTTACCCTTACCGTCAACGAACTGTACAAAAGGAAGATCATACTTTCTTCCAACATTGGCATCATCCTCACCAAATGCAGGAGCAATATGAACGATACCTGTACCGTCTGTCATTGTTACATATGAGTCACATGTAATATAGTGACCCTTCTTATTCTGCTTGGCAGCACACTCTGCTGTGCATTCAAATAACGGCTCATACTCCTTGTGCTCAAGATCCGTACCAACATATGTCTCTAATATCTCATATGCTTTTCCGTTATCAAATGGCTTGAGTGTATTGTCTTCCTCGCTATCCTTGCCCTTCTTCTTGCCGCCATTATTATCCGCGATCAATTTTCCAAGTACAGTATCAAGAAGTGCCTCAGCCATATAGTAAGTATAACCGTCAACAGCCTTAACCTTACAGTACTTCTCATCAGGGTTCACACAGAGTGCAACGTTAGATGGAAGTGTCCATGGTGTGGTTGTCCATGCAAGGAAGTATGCATCCTCACCGATAACCTTGAAACGAACTATTGCAGAACGCTCTTTGACAGCCTTGTATCCCTGTGCCACCTCGTGAGATGAAAGAGGAGTACCACATCTCGGACAATATGGAACAATCTTAAATCCCTTGTATAAAAGGTCTCTGTCCCAGATTTTCTTAAGTGCCCACCACTCAGACTCAATAAAGTCATTGTGATAGGTTACATACGGATCATCCATATCAGCCCAAAAACCAACCTTGCCGGAGAACTCCTCCCACATTCCTTTGTATTTCCATACTGATTCTTTACATTTAGTAATGAACGGATCAAGACCATACTCCTCGATCTGCTCTTTTCCGTCTATTCCAAGTAATTTCTCAACCTCAAGCTCAACAGGAAGACCGTGTGTGTCCCACCCTGCCTTACGGATTATCTTATGTCCCTTCATTGTCTGATATCTTGGAATCATATCCTTGATAACACGTGTAAGCACGTGACCTATATGAGGCTTACCGTTAGCTGTCGGAGGTCCGTCATAGAATGTATAGACAGGTTTGCCTTCCTTCGCTTTGATAGACTCCTCAAATATCTGATTCTTCTTCCAGAAATCAAGAACCTTTTCTTCTCTCTCAACAAAATTCAAGTTGGTTGATACTTTCTCGTACATATCACAAGTTCCCTTTCTTATATTATTACATTTTCATAACTACGCTGTTTTTTAGTTGCGATTATCATGTCAACTTTGTTAAATTAGCGGTCTATTATTAAAAGCTCATATATAAAGGGCACGACCGCACCTTTCCACATTCTAGCACATATTATAATGAGTGTCAAAAGGCAGTTGTTAATTCCTCCAGCTCTGATTTCAAAAACAGCTTATTATTAGATGCGTTCATACATAGATCACCAAAATGTACTGTTTTATTTGACATATCACCCACAAAACTATATAATTCTAACATACAAATATTGTAAATGAAAGGGGAATATCTTATGAAACAAAACAAATTCATAACAGTACTAACACTGATTCTTACACTTTCGCTATCTGTCTTTGGAAACTTTACTGTAGCAGAGGCAAAGGCAAAGTCTACTCCTTCCGCCGACGGATATATTCAGCTTTTAGCCTATGACAAAGATGGCTATATCAACTGGTCAAACTCTAAGTACATTTATGTGGGCAAGAATATGGAAGAATCAGAGACCGTATCTGAGATAGAGGGTATCAGCTATAACAAAGATAACAACACCCTTACCATCAGTGACTACAGCAATCCCAAAACCGGCATAACCATAGCTAATATGGGCACCAGCTTCAAAATCGAAGTTGTAGGCTCAAAAAACAGCCTGCAAAACATAACTTCATTTAATAACCTTACAATTAATGGTTCAGGTAAGCTCACAATAAACAGTAATAAGAAATGCAATAATGGTGGAATACTGGTATCTTCTGATTCATCAGCCGTTAAGATTACTTTTGCCAAGAGTGTAAAAGTAACATCCTATGGTCAAAAATATGCTGATTCCCTCTGTGTGGTTTCAACAACCAAGAAGCTCAGCAAAGCCATCATTAAAAAAGGCGGTTCTATGACAAAGTGTGTAGCTGATGGAAAATCAGAAAGTGGCGCAAGGCGCTATATATGTAAGAAATCTAAGTTTGTAAAAAAATAATACATATAACGGGCATGCATATTTCTATGCATGCCCGTTAATTATTACCCTTTTAAACTGAGACGTACCAACGCACGCTTAAGCGCTAATTCAGCACGGTTCATGTCAATTCCGGATCCTTCCTCGATTCGTCGTCTTGCGCGAATCTCAGCCTCCTTTGCACGATTAGCATCGATCTCATCCGGCCACTCACAGCTCTCTGCAAGAATGGTAACTCCATCCTGAAGAACCTGTATGAATCCGGACATCAATGTTGCTTCCTTTACTGTATCTTCTTCATGGATGCGAAGAATACCCGGTGCAACTATCGCTGTAAGAGGAATGTGCTTTGGATAGACACCCATGTTACCCTCGGTAGTGGTGAATTCCACAAAGGTTACATCACCTTCATAGAATATCCTCTCCGGAGCAACAATCTTAAGTTTCATTGTATCTGCCATAGAAATTCTCCTTCTCGGTGAATTTTCAAGATTGCACGATTACTATATCTTCTTCATACATCTCTGTCGTGCAATCATTCTATATTCTTACCAAAATTATATTACTTCACCTTAGCTAACACATCGTCAATACTACCGGCGTTGAGGAAGTATCCCTCAGGAATGTCATCATGCTTACCTTCGATAATCTCCTTAAATCCTCTGATAGTCTCCGCAATCGGAACATACTTGCCTGATGTACCGGTGAACTGCTCAGCAACGAAGAACGGCTGAGATAGGAATCTCTGAATCTTTCTTGCACGGGATACAACAAGCTTGTCATCCTCAGAAAGCTCGTCCATACCAAGAATAGCAATGATATCCTGAAGCTCTTTGTACTTCTGTAAGATCTCCTGTACTCCACGCGCAACCTTATAATGCTCTTCACCAACGACCTTAGGATCAAGGATACGTGATGTTGACTCAAGCGGATCAACAGCAGGATAGATACCGAGCTCAACGATCTGTCTTGAAAGAACCGTTGTAGCATCCAGATG
Organism: uncultured Clostridia bacterium; assembly: GCA_946186175.1. GTDB lineage: Bacteria > Bacillota > Clostridia > Lachnospirales > Lachnospiraceae > CAG-590. Next base: position 3,665 of record CAMHMG010000149.1, read on the forward strand.
AGCAAACGTTGTAGCAGGTGCAGGGTCTGTCAAGTCATCCGCAGGTACGTATACGGCCTGAACCGAAGTGATAGAACCATTCTTTGTAGAAGTGATACGCTCCTGCAAAGCACCCATCTCTGTCTGAAGTGTAGGCTGGTAACCAACGGCTGAAGGCACACGACCAAGCAGCGCTGAAACCTCAGAACCCGCCTGAGTGAAACGGAAAATGTTATCGATGAAGAGCAACACATCCTTACCACCCTGATCACGGAAGTACTCTGCCATTGTAAGTCCTGTAAGACCAACTCTCATACGGGCTCCGGGCGGTTCGTTCATCTGACCAAACACCATTGTAGTCTTGTTAATAACGCCTGATTCTGTCATCTCGTTATACAGATCGTTACCCTCTCTGGTACGCTCACCAACGCCGGTAAATACTGAATATCCACCGTGCTCTGTAGCGATATTACGAATAAGCTCCTGAATAAGTACTGTCTTACCAACTCCGGCACCACCAAAGAGTCCGATCTTACCACCCTTCTGATAAGGGCAAAGTAAGTCTACGACCTTGATACCTGTCTCCAAAATCTCTGTATCCGTTGCCTGCTCAGAAAATGCAGGAGCTTTTCTGTGAATAGGAAAATGCTCTTTGCAATCCGGAGCCGGCTTGTTATCTATCGGCTGACCCAACACATTGAATATACGTCCAAGTGTGTTCTCACCAACAGGTACCGTAATCGGACCACCTGTGGCAACAGCCTCCATTCCACGAACCAATCCATCAGTTGGTCCCATGGCAATACATTTAACTGTATCATCACCCAAATGCTGAGAAACCTCAACTGTCAGCTGTCCGCCATCCTTGGTGTCAATAGTGATAGCATCATTAATCTCAGGAAGATTTCCCTCTTGAAACTTAATGTCTATTACCGCACCAATGATCTGGGTAATTTTACCGACATTCTTTTCTGCCATATATCTGTCTCCTTTTATCATTTTTCGAGTTGTTTTTCCGTTTTTGCAAATTCTAACCGCAGTTAATATTTGCCAACCACATCTATATCTAACAACTCTTTTATACCTTTTAAAAGATTAATATTTTGTCTACTATCTCTCTTTTATAAGAGCCTTTTCTTAATTCTGTCTTTTATGATACTTTCTGTTTAAAACCACTCTATCTATCCCAACGCTCAACAGCCGTATGCCTGTATACCTCTTTCGTAACTATTCAGTTCCTTCATAGTTACGATTCGCAAATCCATCAAAATCTTGTTCTCTGAAAAACAGACCGTTTGCAATAGAGCGAAAGCGTGTCTTTCAAAGAACAGGTATACACACCTAACAGGCAGCCGTCATAGAATACATATAACAGAATTACGAAATAGCCTCCGCACCCGCAATGATTTCCGTAAGCTCTTGTGTAATAGAGCCTTGACGGGCACGATTATATTTCAAGGTAAGATCTGCGATCATCTCATCTGCATTCTTTGTAGCAGAATCCATCGCCTGCATACGTGCACCATTCTCACTGGCTATAGCCTCTATAAATGCACCGTATATAATATTATTCATATACTTTGGAATGATCATATCAAGCGCTTCCTCTTCCTCAGGCTCATAATTCATAAGAGTCAGACGATCGATTTCTGCATCTTTCATGACCTCATCCACATCAATCGGCAAGAGCTTAACAAGTCTTGTCTCATGTACCACTGTGTTTTTAAAGTAGGTATATGCGAGATATATCTCTCCGATATTGCCCTGCTCATAAGATGATAATACATTCTTACCGATTTGAATTGCATCGGCATATAAAGGCTCATTCATAACATCAGAATAATCCTGAACTATGCTGAATCCCTTTCTTGCAAGTCCATCAAGACCTTTCTTACCGACTGCATATATATCTGTATTTTCCGGCGTAAATGCAGCCGCAATCTCTTTCACGACATTGTTGTTATATCCGCCCGCAAGTCCCCTGTTAGAGGTAAGCGCGATAACCGCTTTCCTATCCGAATGACTACTATTCAGATAACGGTGATTTACCGTTCCGGTTCTTGCTAATATCGAACACATTGTTTCGTATAACATAGTGAAATACGGCTTATTACTCTCTGCCCTGGCTTTGGCTTTCTGAAGCTTTACCGTAGATACCAGTTTCATCGCTTTCGTGATCTGTCCGGTACTGGCAACGCTTGCTTTACGCCTCTTAATATCTCTCATCGACGCCAAGACATATCACCTCTTTCTTATATTTATTCTCTGCAAACGCTATTGACTATTATCTTCTTAAACATACGTCTGTGAATACAGTGTTTTTTAATCATTTCAACTTATTGCATTTTAATCCCAACCAATTCACAGCTGTGAATACAGTGCTCCTATTTTTCAAGAGGACCCTTTGCAACCGTCGGTACTTAACGAATGTAATGAGTTTAGTACCGTTACGCTTGCAACGGAGCGAAAGCGTGTCCTATTTGAAAAATATGGACACTATATTCGCAGCGTACCCGGGCTGTATTCACAACGTCGCCTTTATAAGACGTCTAGCGTTGCTCTTTGTAAGAGGTAATAGCCTCATTAAGCATCTTCTCGATTTCTTCCGTAAGCTTCTTCTCCTCGCGTATCTTATTGAATATCTCAGGATACTGCGCATCCACATAATCGAAAAGTCCTGCCTCGAAATCAAGTATCTCATCTACCGGCACATCAAGTAGATATCTCTTTGTAGCTGCGTAAATGATAACAACCTGCTTTTCAACCGCCATCGGCTTATACTGTGGCTGCTTAAGGATCTCTTTGATTCTTTCACCCTGTTCAAGACGTTCCTTTGTATCCGCATCAAGTTCTGAACCAAACTGTGAGAAAGCTGCAAGCTCTCTATACTGAGCAAGCTCTGTACGGATAGGAGAAGCGATCTTCTTCATAGCTCCGATCTGTGCGGCACCACCAACTCGGGATACTGAAAGACCAGCATTGATAGCCGGACGGAAACCTGAGTTGAACATCTCTGTCTCAAGGTAAATCTGACCGTCTGTAATTGAGATTACATTGGTAGGGATGTAAGCAGATACGTCACCTGCCTGAGTCTCTATGATAGGAAGTGCGGTAAGTGAACCTCCTCCCAATTCATCATTTAACTTTGCTGCACGCTCAAGAAGTCTTGAGTGTAAGTAGAATACATCACCGGGATAAGCCTCACGTCCAGGCGGTCTACGAAGCAGCAACGAGAGTGTACGGTAAGCTGTAGCATGTTTTGACAAGTCATCGTAGATAACAAGTACATCCTTACCTTCCTCCATCCACTCTTCACCGATAGCACAACCTGCATACGGTGCGATATACTGTAACGGTGCAAGTTCTGAAGCAGTCGAAGCAACTACTGTCGTATAATCCATAGCACCATATTCATTAAGGGACTTAACGATATTGGCAACTGTTGATGCCTTCTGTCCGATGGCAACATAGATACAGTTAACTCCCTGTCCCTTCTGATTGATTATTGTATCAATGGCAATCGCAGTCTTACCTGTCTGACGGTCACCGATGATAAGCTCTCGCTGTCCTCTTCCGATAGGAACCATGGCGTCAATAGCCTTGATACCTGTCTGAAGCGGTGTATCAACCGACTTACGAGAGATAACACCTGAAGCCACTCTCTCGATAGGTCTTGACTTGTCTGTCTTGATAGGTCCCTTTCCGTCGATCGGCTGTCCGAGTGCATTAACTACACGTCCAAGCATTGCATCACCAACCGGGACTGTCGCGACACGACCTGTCGTCTTAACGGTATCTCCTTCGCTGATATTCTTATTAGCAGAAAGTAATACGGCACCAA
>CAMHMG010000150.1 GCA_946186175.1 uncultured Clostridia bacterium
GATAACAAATGCCATTTATTAATTCAAAAGTAACAGTTCCGGTAGCGCCGGAAACACAGGAGAAAATCAAATCTGAATTGGGAAAAGCCTGTAGTATAATAGGAAAATCTGAAACATATGTCATGATAGGTTTTGAAGATGGATATTCTCTCTATTTTGCAGGTGAGAAGCTTGATAAAGGAGCATATATTTCAGTAGATCTATATGGTTCAGGTAATTCCGGAGCTTTTAACCTGATGACGGCTAAGATTTGCGATATATATGAGAAAGAACTTGGAATACCAGGAAATCATATATATGTTGAATACCGTACTACTCCGGATTGGGGATGGAACGGCAGTAATTTTTGATAACAAATATTGTTTATGATTAAATGCGTGTCTGAATATTTAAATTATAAATTTGAATTTTCAGGTACGCTTTTTAATAAATATAAGATTGTTTCTGATGATGCTGATAAATAAGAATTATTATTTTCGAGGGATTTGAAAAGGTGAAAGCAGAAGCTAATAAAAGAATTAAGCGATATATATTGTTTTTCTTCTCTCTGATGCTGATAATGTTTATTGCCGGATGTCACAAAGCGCCGGGAGTTAAGATAAATGCCCCTGCCTCTGAGGAAGTTGAAGCATTTGAAAAAATACAAAAAAACAGTATAGAAATTGAGACTCCCAAAAGAAGCTATGCAGATATGCAATTAGAAATCAAAGTATCAGATATGATGGAACAGATGACACTTCAGGAAAAAGTTGCTCAAATGTTTATTGTAGATCCGGAGTCGCTGGTAAAAGGTGTTGATTATGTGACAATGGCAACAGATATGACTAAGGAAGCTGTTGACAGAGTGCCTGTAGGTGGAGTTGTCTATATGAGTGACAATCTTAAAAACACAGAGCAGGTTAAAGAGATGCTTGAAAATACAAAGGGGTATTTTATTCAGAGAATCGGACTGCCGCCTTTTTTATGCGTTGACGAAGAGGGAGGACGAATTGCAAGGATTGCAAACAATAATATATTTAAAGTTGAGAATGTAGGTTCCATGACTGATATTGGAAAAGAAAATGACTATGATAATGCGTTAGAAGCCGGAGCCATGATGGGCGAATATCTTTCAAATTTAGGATTTAATCTGGACTTTGCTCCGGTTGTTGATGTCAAGGAAAGTACACCGGGTTCTGTATTGTACAGGAGGACATTTTCGGATGATCCATATGTAGTATCGGACATGGCAGATGCTGTTTCAAAAGGTCTCAATAGTTCAGGTGTTCTAAGTGTCTATAAGCATTTTCCCGGACACGGTTCTACTGAGGGTGATCCTCACATAGGGAATGCTGTTTCTGATAAAACAAAAGAGGAATTATTTGATTATGACCTGATTCCGTTTAAAAAGGGCATTGATGAAAATGTTAATATAATCATGGTTGGACATATTTCCTTGCCTAATGTAACGGGGAATGATATGCCTGCCTCTGTTTCAAAAGAGATTATCACAGACATGCTTAGAGATGAGCTTAGATATGATGGTGTAGTTATTACTGATGCAATGAATATGGGGGCTATAAAGGATAATTACTCGTCCGGTGAAGCAGCGTTAATGGCAGTAAAGGCAGGTGCGGATATAGTACTGATGCCTGAGAATTTTGATGAAGCATACGGAGGAATTTTATCTGCGGTTAAAAATGGTATACTCTCAGAGGATAGAATCGATGAATCCGTTTCAAGAATAATAAGATTAAAGCTGGATTTTATAAATTAAACTGTCATCACTAAACTCAGCCTATGGCTTCGTTAAGTGAGCACGTATACATGAAAGTAACACTCATCGGCGCTCTTCGAGTTTGATTCGTTAACTTTCATTGTAAACAGAACAGCACTAAGGTTCAGTTGCGCTCCTTAAGGAGCTTACTTCACCAAGTACATCATGTATACATGAAAGTAACACTCATCGGCGCTCTTCGAGTTTGATTCGTTAACTTTCATTGTAAAAAGTACTTGTACTTTTGTGATACAATACTTATAATGGAATATGTATAATATATGGAATATTGGAATAGATACGAATATCAAATGATTGGTGATTAGTATGGTTCGTGAACAGAATGTCAAATTAATGAGCAAGATTGCAATATATGAGAAGAATAAAGGCAGACAGGAGATACCGATGAACAGCTATTATAAAGGAGATTATGTAAGGATATATTCTCTTAAAGCTGTGGTTCATGCAACAATTGCCTTTGTTCTTATTGCAGCAATTGTTATAATGTATAAGTTAGATTATATTCTGACTAATATATTAAAGGTTGACTATAAGCAATTGGCGATGTATTTGCTGATAATTTATGTATGTTTTATCAGCGTTTATTGGCTTGCTTCAAGAATTGTATATGCAAGAAGATATGAAAAGGCCAGACCTAATATTATTATATATAATCATGATCTGAAGAAACTTAGGGAAGTTTCGGAAAAGGAGGTTGTGAAATCCAGAGGAGGAGTAGTGATACATGACGACTTTATTGACTTTTAGAGATAGTATTAAAGAATTCTACAGCCGTTATGAATATATATTAACACCTATCTTGAAATTTATCTTATCATTTATTGTTTTCCGATCACTTAATAGCCGATTTGGATATTGGAATATGCTTGATAAAAAGATGTTGATCGTTATAGTTTCGGTAATATGTGCATTTTTACCGATTCAAGTATTATCGGGACTTGGTGGAGTAATTATAGCTTTACAGTCTTTTAAGGTTTCTTTGGATGTTGGACTTTTGGCTGTTGCTGTGATTATTATTTTTTATTGCGGATATGCAAGATTTGTTCCCAAAACGGGTATTATTGTTTTTTTGGTACCGATATGTTATATGCTTCATTTGACATATGCTTTGCCGATATTACTAGGTTTTCTCGTGGGACCGGCGGCAATAGTTCCGGCAGCATTTGGCTTTATATTATATTATTATGAAGATTGTTTGGCAGAGTTGGTTAAGGTATTTGCTTCTGCTACTGAGGATGATGAGGCTGTTCAAGGATTTCAATACGTAATCAACGCACTTATAGATAACAAGGAGATGTTATTAGTTATTGCAGTTAGTGCACTTGTAATTATAATCACTTATTTTATCTACAGACTGCCTGTAGAACATTCGTGGATCATTTCGTTTATTGCAGGTGGATTTTTAAATGTTGTACTTTATTTGGCAGGCAATGTTCTAGTATTGATAGATGTAGACATTATTTCTGTCATAAGCGGGAGTGTCATTGGCATAATAATTGCATTATTTATTCAATTCTGCAAAGGTATTGTTGATTATCAGCGGACAGAAATCCTGCAATTTGAAGATGACGAATACTATTATTATGTCAAAGCGATACCAAAGCTGTCAGTATCAGGAACTAATAAGAATGTTAAACATATCAATTCAAAAACAGTTAATTAATTATATATATTGGAGAGATTGAGAATTGGGACAGATATGGACACAAATTACAAGTTTTTTTGATTGGTTTTATATACCTAGAATGAAGGTTACAGATGCAATTGAGATAGTGTTTATTACTGTGCTTGTATATTATGTTATGGATTGGTTCAAAAAAACCAGAGCATGGACACTTATCAAGGGTATTCTCATACTTCTTATTTTTATGGGAATAGCATCGCTTCTTGAGTTTAACACCCTTTTGTGGTTATTTAAAAATACAATTAATGTAGGTGTTATAGCAATTATAATCATATTTCAGCCTGAGTTTAGAAGAGCTCTTGAACAATTGGGAAGAAAGAGATTTATTTCTTCTCTTTTTGATAGCGAAGACACAAATGCAGGAAGGAAGCTTGATAAAAAAGTATTAAATGAAATAACAAAGGCTGTTTATGCAATGGCCGAAGTTAAAACGGGTGCGCTTATTGTGCTTGAACAGGAAGTGCGGTTAGGTGATTATGAGAGAACAGGAATTGCTATTGATGCACAGATAACCAGTCAATTATTGATCAATATATTTGAGCACAATACACCTCTTCATGACGGAGCTGTATTGGTGAGAAATAACAGAATTGTCAGTGCAACATGTTATCTGCCGCTTTCAGATAATATGGATGTCAATAAGGCATATGGTACCAGGCACAGAGCAGCGCTTGGGATTAGCGAGGTTTCTGACAGTATCACTATAGTCGTTTCTGAAGAAACCGGTGCGGTTTCTATTGCACATGATGGTACTTTATATAGAGGACTTTCGAGGGAGAGTTTTGTAGAAAAGATTGAAAAATTAGGTAAGAATGAGCCGATAACACGTAGAATCAGATGGAGGAAAGGTCGTGAAAAGCATGAAAAACATGAAAAACCGAATCTTTGACCATTTAGGATTGAAGCTGTTGTCACTCGTGATTGCGATAGTAGTTTGGGTTATTGTGGCTAACGTTGATGATTATAAAACGATAAGGAAGATAACCGGTATTGAGATAGAGTTTATTAATGGTGAGTCAATAACAGATAATAATTACGTGTATGAAGTACCGGAGGGTACAACAATTGATATCATAGTTAAAGGCCGAAGAAAAGTGGTTGAGAATTTGTCTAGTCAGGATTTCCGTGCAGTGGCTGACCTTTCTAAGATGTCAATTACCAATGCTGTTTCAGTTGTCGTTAATGCTAACAATACCCTGGTCGGAAGAGATATATCTATTTCTTATGCTAATACTGATGCTATTAATATTGCGGTTGAGAAGAAGATAGAGAGTCAGTTGGCAATAAATGTACGAACTAATTCAGACGTAGCCGACGGATATGCCATTAGAAGTAAGCTTCCGACACCTAATCTTATTACAGTTAAAGGCGCAGAGAGTGTCATTGATATGATTAATGAAGTAGTGGTTGATGTTGATGTTTCAGGTGCTAATACTAATCTGACAGCTACTGCTGTTCCTGTATTTTTAAGTAAGAGTGGGGAAGCGATAGATCCCGGTAAGTTTGAATATGATATTAAGTCTGTAGATGTAATTGTTGAAGTTGCAAAGACAAAGGAAATGTCCGTTAAGATCAAAACTAAAGGAGATGTTAAGGAAGGTTACGGTATCTCAGGAGTGGATTATCAGCCTACATCTATATTGGTAGTAGGTGATGCTGCTGATCTTGCAAAGGTTGATGAGATTCTGATAGATGATATTGATGTATCTAATTTGACAACTAATATGGAAACCTCAGTAGCAATTGATGATTATCTTCCTTCGGGCATTTCTATTGCAGATAATACTGAGGAAATAATGGTTAAGGTTGGTGTTGAGAAATTAGAAGAGAAAAATCTCGTAATTTCTAATGATGCAATCAATATTGTGGGAAAGAACAGTAATTTTACATACAGTTTTTCTGATAATAGCAGTAGTACACTTAAGGTAAAAGGATTGAAAGATGATATTACTTCATTAAGTGTTACTAATCTGATTCCGAGTATAGACGTTACAGGATATGGACCGGGTCATTATACATTTTCTGTAAATCTTAAAGATATTTCCGGAATACAGATAATTGATGAATTGAAGGTGAATATAGATATCAAAGAGAATTGACAGCAGAATGGGGGATTGGTATGGTAACTAAAAGGGTTGTGGTTACAGAACCATTGGGTCTCCATTTGCGCCCTGCAGGTGTCTTTTGTGAGGAAAGTATGAAGTTTGAATCGAAGATACAGATAAGGAAAGATACAAATCTGCTTAATGCAAAAAGTGTTCTTGGTTTATTAGCTGCAAGGGTTAAAAGTGGGGATGAGGTAGAACTGATATGTGATGGACCTGATGAAGAGCAGGCGATGGAGCATTTGATCAGTATATTACATAAAGAAGATGTTGAATGAAAGGAGAAGCGTATGTTACATGAAGAGTCAAAGGAAAAGATTCAAAGATTAAAAGAAATAGTTGATGGCAGTGATAACATAGTTTTTTTTGGTGGGGCAGGTGTTTCAACAGAAAGTGGTATTCCCGATTTTCGAAGCGTTGATGGTCTTTATAATCAGAAATATAAGTATCCTCCGGAAGTAATGGTTAGCCATAGTTTTTATGTGAATCATACGGATGAGTTTTTTGAGTTTTACAAAAATAAAATGTTGGCTCTTGATGCAAAGCCAAACGCTGCTCATATTAAATTGGAAGAGCTGGAAAAAATGGGAAAACTCAAAGTAGTAATAACACAGAATATAGATGGTCTTCATTATGCAGCGGGAAGTAAGGAAGTATTAGAATTACACGGAAGTGTTCATAGAAATTATTGTGTTAGGTGTGGTAAATCATATCCTGTAGAGTATATTGCAAATTCAAGCGGGGTGCCTCGTTGTGAGTGTGGCGGTATTATTAAACCGGATGTTGTCTTATACGAAGAAGGATTGGATTCAACGACAATTCAGAAAACCGTTTCTTACATTAGTAAGGCTGATGTGCTCATAATAGGAGGAACTTCTTTAGCAGTATATCCGGCAGCGGGATTTATTGATTATTTTAGAGGATCTAATCTTGTTGTAATTAATATGGATAAGACAGCTAGGGATGTTAATGCCGATTTGTTAATAAATGAGAGGATCGGGGAAGTGTTTGAACAGATATAACGAGGTCAGCAAAAGATGATGTGAATTCCGCAGCAAAAGCGCAGGAATGTCTGACATGATTTCAGTAGCTGGAATGTAGGAAAATTCTTTAATTTGTGTGATTTTTGATATACAAGATATAGATGTTTTAATATTGAAACATACCAGGTATAGTTTTGATGAATGGGAGATATAAGAAATACTTATATCTCCTGTTTTTTCTTAAATAAAATAGTTAATATATCATATTTTGTGGTTGTTAAATTAAAAAAACACAAAATATTCGACAAAATTGAAAAAAACTATATACAAATTAAGATTTATAATATATAATAAGTCCATAGAAAGTCCGAAAGGTATAAGGAGAGATTATAATGAATATTAATCTGGAATACTATAAGATTTTCTATTATGTAGCCACCGAGCTCAGCATTACTGGAGCAGCGAAGAAGCTCAATATATCACAACCTGCCGTCTCCCAAGCTATTAAACAGCTCGAGCAGGGATTAGGGATAGAGCTCTTTACCAGGCATGCGAAGGGTGTAAGTTTGAACCATGCTGGAACTTTGTTGTATTCTTATGTCAGGGATGGTTATGAAACTATTTTATCAGGGGAAAGACAATTAGCTAAGATGATGAACCTCGAGACAGGTGAGGTGAAGATCGGAGCCAGTGATATGACTTTGCAGTTTTATCTTCTTCCGTATTTAGAAAAGTTTCATCAATTATTTCCTGAGATTAAGGTTACAGTAACAAATGCCCCTACGCCACAGACAATTGACCACCTGCAACAGGGTAGAATTGATTTTGGGGTCGTGACCAAACCTCTTAATGT
>CAMHMG010000151.1 GCA_946186175.1 uncultured Clostridia bacterium
AATATTCTTCAATTATATTCAGGTGTTGACAACACTCCAGTTGATTCAGACAAAGTAACAGAGAAAGGGAAAGATGAAAAAAAAGAATCAGAAGATAAAATAGACATTAAATATTTCGAAGATGATGATAAGGATTCTGATAAAGAAAATAATATTTCGGATAAATCAGATGAGAAGAAGGATACAGAATCATCGGACAAATTAGACAAGAAGAATGATGAACGATCATCAGACAAAACAGAAGAAAAGAAAGATACAGAACCGTCAGGCAAATTAGACAAGAAGAATGACGAACGATCATCTGACAAAGCAGAAGAAAAGAAAGATACGGAACCGTCAGACAAAACAGATAAGAAGAAAGATGTACAATCTTCTGACAAATCAGATAAGAATACAGATACTGCTTTTGTCGATAATTCTACTAAAAAGAGCGGAGCAAAAAAGGGAATATTGATTGGTCTTTCTATAGTTGCAGGTCTTTTGATCATTGCATATATTTCCGGTTTTGTGTATTTTTCCGGTCATTTTTATCAGGATGTCGCAGTTAATGGAATCAATGTGTCAGGAATGAATAAAGAATCCGCCAAGAATGTTCTTGATAAATTCTATAAAAATTATAATTTGGAGATTTTGACTATTGATGATGAAAAGTATGTAATAGACGGCAAAGATATTGATTCTGAAGTAACGGTTCACGACTCGTTTGAGGATCTGTTCAAAAAACAGGAACCCTATGTTTGGTTTGTTAATATGTTTGATCACCATGATTTTAGTATTGATGCTACAGCCAAGTGGGATAATGATAAGCTTGAAGATGTATTGTCATCCTTTGATTTCTTAAAAAAAGCTAAGATGATAAGTCCCGAAGATGCATATATTGGTATTGAAGATGGCAAATTTGCCATTATTAAAGAGGTCTTAGGTTCAACAATTGATTCAAAGAAATTTGATAAAACTCTTAAAGATTCTTTGTTATCTGTTCAGTCAAAATTAGACTTGTTTGCATCTGATTGTTACGTTCTTCCTAAAATATATTCTGATAATGAGGATTTAGTCAAAGAATATGATGCCAAGAAAGAATATGCACAATATGTAATTAATATTCAAATGGACGATCTGAAATTAGAACCGGGTATGGATTTATATGATGCTGTTTTAGAGAAAAGCGGAGACGGATATCAGATATCTAAGACTAAAGTTGCAAAATATGTTAATGACCTTGCCAATGAATATGACACCATGGGTAAGGAAAGAACATTTACTACATCATATAATAACAAAAAAATAACTACATCAGGTACAGCTTTTGGATATGAACTCAATAAAGAAGAGACTACAGAAGCGCTGTATAAGGCTCTGACTGCAGGAAAAGCATCGACCGTTGAAGCGGTATTTAACAGTAAAGGAAAAACTCTTCAGGGAGAAAATGATATCGGTGACACATATGTTGAGGTTAACTTATCTGAACAGAGAGTTTTTGCATATAAAGACGGAAAGAAATTTGCTGAAGGTGATTGTGTTTCCGGGAAAGAGGCGGCAGGACACGGAACTCATATAGGACTATATCAGATTCAGGATAAGAAAAGTCCGACAGTACTCAGAGGAGAGAAAAAGCCTGTAACAAAAACAGTTAAAAAGAAGAATAAAAAAGGTAAAAAAGTTGAGAAGACTGTAACATCATACGAGTATGAATATGAGTCTCCGGTAACATACTGGATGCAGTTTAATGGCGGTGAGGGATTACATGATGCTGCAGGATGGAGAAGTGCATATGGTGGAAGTATATACTATTACAGTGGATCACATGGATGTGTTAATCTTCCTTTAGATCTTGCCAAAACTTTATATAATACTATGGAAGTTGGCGATCCTGTTATAGTATATTTCTGGGATAATGAGAATCGTAAGTGAGAGGGGTAGTTTATGTCAAATGTTGAGGAGAGAATTAATGAATGTGTAAGAGGTGTCAGGGAAAAAACGGATTTTATTCCTGAGGTTGCATTGATCTTAGGTTCGGGATTAGGAGATTTTGCAGATACAGTTGAGGCAGAGGCAATTATTGATTATTCAGATATCAAGGGATTTCCTTTATCCACTGTGGCAGGCCATAAAGGCAGGTTTGTTTTTGCCTTTATTGGGGACAAGCCTGTTGTGATCATGCAGGGACGTGTTCATTATTATGAGGGTTACAGTATGGAAGATGTTGTACTTCCAATACGTCTTATGAAAAAGTTAGGTGCCCAAACACTGTTTCTTACAAATGCAGCAGGTGGTCTGGGTGATGGATTTGCCTGTGGTGATCTTATGATAATTAATGATCACATTTCTTCATTTGTTCCAAATCCGTTAATAGGTCCGAATATTGATGATCTGGGTGTGCGTTTTCCCGATATGAGTGAAGTATATGATAAGGATTTGCGTGAGCTTATTAAAAATACTGCAAGATCAATTGATATTGATATTAAGGAAGGTGTATATCTTCAGTTTACTGGTCCGTCGTATGAATCTCCGGCAGAAATTAAAATGGCTAAGATGCTTGGTGCGTCTGCAGTTGGAATGAGTACTGTTGTTGAAGCAATTACAGCTAACCACATGGGTATGCGTATATGTGGTATTTCATTTATATCTAATCTGGCAGCCGGAATTTCAAAGGAAAAACTCAGTCACGAAGAAGTCAAAGCAGCAGCAGATATTGTTGCTCCAAAGTTCCAAAGCCTTGTCAGAAAAGTAATAGAGAATATGTAGAAAATACATTTTATGGGGTACATATATGAGAAATAGACTGTATAATGCGAGATTGCTTACTTTAAAAGATGGAGACAAAGTAACATCAGGTGAAGTATGGGTTAAAGATTCAGTAATAGAGAAAGTAATTATATATAAAACGGATAATGGTATTAATAATTCTAAAGATTCCGTTAGTAATTACAATTCATCTGAAATCTTCGATGAACAGATAGATTGTATGGGTAATCTTTTAATGCCGGGATTTAAAAACTGTCATGCTCATGGTCCTATGACATTTTTGCGCTCCTTTGCAGATGACCTTCCATTACAGCAATGGCTTAACGATAAGGTGTTTCCTGCTGAAGCAAAGCTTACAGGTGAAGATATTTATACATTAATGCTTCTTGCATGTCTTGAATATATCAGTAGTGGAATAACTACTAGTTTTGAAATGTATTTTCATCCTGAAATGATTGCAAAAGCATGTCGTGATGTTGGTTTCCGTGTTGTTATATCAGGAACGGTATTTGGCAATGATGACAATAAGGACGAAGCAATCAGTACTTTGAAAAATGATTATAAAGCATTTCATAAAAGCGACAAATTAGTTGATTACAGACTTGGATTTCACTCAGAATACAGCTGCTCGAGAAAATTGCTTGAAGATATAGCAGAATTATCGAGAGAGCTTAAGGCACCTGTATATATGCATAACAGCGAAACAAGTAAAGAGGTGACTGATTGTATCAATCGTCATGGAATGACCCCTGTCAAGCTGATGGATTCTGTTGGAATGTTCGAATATGGCGGAGCAGGGCACCATTTGGTATATACTGACGATGAGGACAGGGAGATACTTAAGAATAAAAATATTTTTGTAGTAACCAATCCTTCTTCTAATCTTAAGCTTGCCAGTGGTATTGCTCCAGTGAAGGAGTATCTTGATTTGGGGATTAATGTTGCTATAGGAACAGATGGACCGGCAAGTAACAATAACCTTAATTTTTTTAAAGAAATGTACCTTACAACTGCATTACAGAAATGTAAATATAGTGACGCAGCAGCCGTTTCTCCATATGATGTTATTAAGATGGCAACGGTTAACGGTGCTGAACTGCTTGGTCTTGAGGATTGTGACATTATAGCAGAAGGAAAACAGGCGGATATTATAATGATAGATCTGCTCAAACCTAATATGCAGCCTGTTAATAATATAGTGAAGAACCTTGTATATAGCGGAAGCAATGATAATATTCTCATGACTATGATTGCCGGTAATATTCTATATGTTAACGGTAAGTATAGATTGGATATTGATCCATTGGATGTTTATGAAAAGGCTAACTACATAATCAGAAGGATAGAATGCTCTTTGTAAACAAATTGAATGTATATATTAAGCATTGCTGAATAGATAAGAATATTTACGTTATTTGTGAATATAATGATATATATCTAAGTTAAGGAATATTTATGACAGTCCTAAAAGCAGGAAAATATAAAAAATCGCTCTTTATATTAATTCTGCTTTTTGTTGAGGCTGTCATTATTTTTATAATAAATTATTATGTTGTTGTGATAGCAGGAAAAAATGTTGATATCGTTGTTCACAATGAAAAAAATAATAAAAGTATCTTAGAGGATATGAAGTATTTTCCGATACCTCTAAAGTATCAAAGTGAGATAACTTTTGAAGATTCCTTTGGTGCCTACAGGGACAACGGGGGCCATGAGGGCTGCGATATCATGGATGTAAAAAATGAAGCGGGACGGATTCCGGTTATCAGTGCAACTGATGGCAGAGTCACTAATATCGGATGGCTTTATCTTGGAGGATATCGTATAGGTATAACATCAGATAACAATATATATTATTACTATGCACATTTAGACACTTATGTCAGAGGAATAGAATTAGGAGATGATATTAAGGCAGGACAGCTGATAGGTTTTATGGGGAATACCGGAGAAGGAACGGAAGGAACCAGAGGGAAATTTCCGGTACATCTGCATTTTGGTATATATGTCAAAGATGTTGGAGGCAAAGAACAGGCTGTCAATTCCTATCCTTATCTTATGATGTCATTTTATTAGTAAATATGCTGAAAAATGTGACAAATAATCATTTGCATTTTAGTATAATTGTGCTATAATAAAAGTGTCTGTACGCAGACTAAAGAAAGATTGGGGTGAGTTATAATGGAGATACAGCTATGGAGAGAGATTCTTGATCCCTATAGATTGGCAGTTGATGAATTGATTGTCAAATTCAATCATATCATTGAGGAATACAGAAATGCCGGACTTTATTCTCCAATTGAGCAGGTTACGGGGCGTGTTAAGAAGATTTCAAGTATCTTAGACAAGATGCAGAAGAAGAATATAGCCATAGAAGAGATAGATGATCGTATTTCAGATATGGCCGGTATCAGAATAATATGTCAATTTGTTGAAGATATAGAGAAAGTTGTTGAGATAATACATAATCGTACTGACATGGAGGTCGTCAGGGAGAAGGACTATATCAATAAGATGAAGGACAGCGGATACAGGAGCTATCATATGATCATCTATTATGATGTATATACGTTAGATGGAACCAAGAGGATTCAGGCAGAGATACAGATACGTACTCTTGCCATGAATTTCTGGGCAACCATAGAGCATTCTCTGCAATATAAGTATAAGGGCAATATGCCGGAACACATCAAGGAGAAGCTTCTCAAAGCTTCAGATGCTATTATCACACTTGATGAAGAGATGAGTACTGTGCGTGATGAGATCATGGATGCACAGAACATCTTCCAGGTTAAGGCTGTGCTTGTATCAGATATTCTTATTAATATTCAGAATCTGTTTAAGGTTGCGAACAAGCGTGAAGTACTTAAGATTCAGGATGAATTTTATAAAGTATATAAGACCGAGAATATTGAACAGCTTGAGAGATTTTCTAAGCAGCTTGATATTATTTCTGAAGGTTATAAGGCGCAGAGTCTGTATTGATTTTACGAAGTAATGAAGCAACTACTGTAACTGTTCAGGTAGAAACTTGTATTTACTGAGAAATTCATAGAGAAATGTATATTCCAGCCTTCTCCATCAGGAGAAGGCTAATGATTATTATTTATAGAAAGAACTTAAGAAGATGAAACTACCTAGTGAATTTGAAAACAGAATGAAAGAAATGTTAGGGCCGGATTATGAAAAATATCTGGCTTCTTTTGAATTGCAAAGCTATCAGGGATTAAGGGTTAATACCTTAAAGTTGTCAACTGAGGATTTTTTGAAATATACAGATGAAATATCGTCAATTAATTTCAAAAATCTTAAGCCTGTTGAGTGGACTGACAATGGGTTCTATTATGATAATATCAAGCCTTCCAAGCATCCATATTATTTTGGAGGATTGTATTATCTTCAGGAACCTTCAGCTATGAGTACTGCAAGCTTGCTTCCTATTGATGAAGGCGATAAGGTACTTGATATATGCGCGGCTCCGGGTGGAAAATCTACTGAGCTTGCAGCAAAGCTTAAAGGTGCCGGACTTCTTGTGTCAAATGATATAAGCAATTCAAGAGCTAAGGCGCTGCTTAAGAATCTGGAACTTTTCGGAGTTGGTAATTCTCTTATCACCAGTGTTGCTCCCAATGAATTAGCCAAACATTTCCCCTCATTTTTTGATAAGATACTAATTGATGCTCCTTGTTCTGGAGAAGGAATGTTCCGCAAACAGTCTAATATGACTACAGCATGGGAGAATAACGGAGTTGATCTGTTCGTTGGATTACAGAGATCAATATTAAAAGAAGCGGTTACCATGCTCAAACCCGGTGGGAAGATCATTTATTCTACATGTACTTTTTCACCTGAGGAGAATGAGCAGTCTATAGAATATCTGCTTTCATTAGATGACAATCTATCATTAGTTGAATTGCCGTTATATGAAGGCTGGGATAAAGGACATCCGGAATGGGGGAATACCGATAATCAGGATCTTACCAAATGTAGAAGACTCTGGCCTCATAGGGTTAAGGGAGAGGGACATTTTGTTGCAATGGTTGAGAAGAACGCTACAGTAAATGATCCACCAAGTGCTTTAGATGATACGTCCGGAGAATATGGGATAAATTCATATAACTTTTCTAAGTCTAAATTAAGTGATGAAGCGGTTGATTTTATAAGTAAGATTGATTATCCATTTGATCTGAGCAGAATGGATGTTTTGAAAGATAAAGTATATTATATTCCTGATGAAATGCCGGGTGTTAAGGGTCTTCGGATTCTTCGCTGCGGATTACTTATGGGTGAGATGAAGAAAAACCGCTTTGAACCAAGTCAGGCGCTTGCAATGTTTTTGAAAATGAAAGATTTTACTAATTCAATTTCACTAAAATTTAATGATGACAGGGTTGTCAGATATCTTAAGGGTGAGACGATTGAGTTAAATGACAATGAAGTTTCCGGTTTGTCAGATGGTTATATTCTTGTAGGTGTAGAAAGTTTCCCGCTTGGATGGGGAAAGAATACAAGAGGAACCGTCAAGAATAAATATCTGGCCGGCTGGAGAATGATGTAGTA
>CAMHMG010000152.1 GCA_946186175.1 uncultured Clostridia bacterium
TCGTGTAATTCCGATTGATCTGTTTTCATTATCGGATAGGATTGGCAATTTTGTATTTCAGTTTCCGTCATTAAATATAAGTACGTCTTATAAAACAGACAAGACAGAGACTACCCTTACATATCAAGTAACATTTAATGAAGAATGTGAAAAAGACGAAGAGTTTATCTTGATATCGGAAGGTGAATCAGATGGGTCTATTGTAGCATTTGGTACAAAAACTTTTGATTGGAAAGGCTGTAATGAGACATTTATAGTTGGAGATGCCTCGCGTATTTGTAAGACTACAGTGATTGATGTGAACCGACAGCTAATTATCTCAAGACGGAAAACAAGTTTTTTAAGACAAATATCAACGATATTAGAAGTGGGTTCACAGTATGGGGAACAACGTGAAATATATGATGAAAATGGTTATATTGTAGCTGCTTTTGAACCAACTTGGGCAGAGGATATTCGTGTAGGACCTCCGGTCTATCGAATGCGTGATGATTTTATTAAGGGACGTCAATATGACAGACGAGTTGAGGAGTTGTATGAAAGAGCAGAATTTAGGCAGTATGGAAGAAAGGTCCGGCCGGAAACGACAGTGAAAGATCTGATTGCACTAATGAACCGTGTAAGCATTGGAAAAGTATATTTATGGGATCCATATTTGACGGTTGAAGATCTTCTTCATACGTGGTACTTTACAACGAGTAAGAATGTACAGCTTTATGCAATTACTTCCGGGGAAATTGCAAAGAAGAGTAATATGAATGTACAAGAATGGATGAAGCAGCAGTGCCAAATTATCGAAAAACGCAGTAATCATTACGGAATACATGCTGAGTTTAGATGTCAATGGGCAGAATATGGATACAACTTTCATGATCGATTTCTTATGAATCTACACAAAGGATATGGAAGACCACAGGTGTGGTCTCTGGGGACATCGGTTAACAGTCTTGGAGCGAAACACCATGTTATACAAAGCGTAGAACATCCCCAGATGCTTGTGGATGCGTTTGAGGAACTTTGGAACCAATTAAGTGCTCCGGAATGTCTTGTATGGAAGAAGGGGATGTAATGGAAGATAACATAAATAATATAGATGTTTGGGGAGTAATTGATACGCTGAGTTATTCATCGAAATTTGATGTAAATGCAGGCAGAGCCGATCGAGTTTTTTTTCAACATATGCAGGAAGGTCTGCAGAATGGTGAATTAGATAAAATATATGAATTTATAGATGCGTATGAAAGAGGAAGAGGTTTAAATGCAGATTCTAATGTGCGTAATTTATTTAAGAAGGCATATACTGAAGACGCCTTTCGTTTATGCAAGACGCTGGCTCAAAAAAACAATATATTTGAATACTGGCTATATGTTTCCTCTAATTGTGATACAGATATGATTGTTGCCTTTACAAAGATGGATGTACCATACCCGAAATTTTATTATGAATGTGCCAGGAGTTTGATTAGGAATGTAAATGAAGATGCACGATGCGAAGAGGGAATTATTGTGGCAACTAAGAAAATCGCATCTATGGATTTGGAATTGTGGAAAAGATGGATCATAAAGAATGAAAGTAACACGAGATGGCAGAAAATCGTTTTTATTGTACTTTCGCAAGTTAGTACGGAAGCAATAGATACATATTTACAGAATATACATTTAGATATGGATATTCAGAAGGGAGCACAAGATGTTCTGGGGCAAGCATTTAGTAAATTACCGGAACAATCAAAGAAATATATCTTAAATAATATAACTGATACGATTTGGGATCAATGGAATCAACTAATTGATAATAAGAAAAAGAAATATGAAACATTGAATAAACTGTTATTCACGACATATTCCTATCTTATAGAATATTGTATTCAGGAAAAGTTTGAGAAAGAAGAAAATTGGAAAGAGACATTTTTGAAGCAAGCAGATATGTTGGAAAAAGATATGTATGAATGGTATGCTAAGCAGATACATTTGGAAAGTGTTTTCTTTTTAGATATAACGAAAATATATTATCTGCTTAAAGCAGGACAAAGAAGTGGTTTTACTGATCGAAGCGAAGAACTAAGTAAATGTGTAAAAATGATATTGATGTTTGTTAAGCGATATGAATATTTTTGGAAAGACTGTACAATTCAAAAGGATGATTTCGTTAAGGAACTCAGTTACTTGATATCAACAGTTAGTTGATGGACTTCTCCTATGGAGATGGCAAGGGCAATATTGGAGTGATTAAGGCGCCGCAGGTATGTACTTATGCTTAGATGTGATAAAGATTAGTCTGTACATTACCTGCGGCTGATGTTCTATGCATGAGTTATTATATGGCAAAGAAATTCTTTTTTCAACAATAATCGTTCGACGTTATTCGACAAGAGGAGTAAGGTTTGGGGTTCGCCCTAAGGAGGTGCCGGCAGAATTTGGAGGATAAAATAAATGAGCTGGCAGTAGAGAAGAGCTAAGCTTCCTGGAATATTGACTTGAAGATAAAATCTGATAAATGTATAATTGGGTTACTAAACAACCAAAAGCAGCTTGACTTAGTAATATGAAAGAAGATGAAATTATGAGTAATAGTAAGAATAAAAGCATTAAAATAATCATAAATATTATGTTAACAGTATGCACAGCTTGCATGGTGAGTATGATATTGTTTTATGATGTTAGCGCTAAGGATTCATTTAAAAAACAAATAGTTATGGGAGTTATGTCAACTGTTGTTGAGGATAAGGTTGTTGTCACATGGGAGGGCATTATAGGAGCAACAGGCTATGATGTCTATGAGTGGAGCAGTGACTTGTACAGTTTAGACAAGACAACAGGAGAAGTAACAGATGTTAGAGGAACATCTGCAGTTGATACGAATGTGTCAGAGCCACAGCTTGCAGGTACAACTAAGACATGCAGAATAGTTCTTAGTAACAGGAAACCGGGAACAGAGTATCATTATTATGTTGTGGCATACAGGACTGAGAAAGGCATTAGCCCAATATATGGCAGAAAATCAGAAGAGAGTGTTGTTACTGTACCATTTAAGGGGAAATCTACTATCAAGAATTTCCTTCGTATAGCGTTGGCTCCTGTAGGCAATACCATGTATGTATGGGGTGGCGGCTGGAACAAGGCGGATACGGCAGCGGGAAAAGAGGCTAAGTCTATTGGGCTTTCTTCATCATGGAGAAGCTTTGCAATGGATAAAAAGTCTAATTATAACTATCGCAATTACCGTTATCTTATTCACAAAGGTCTGGATTGTTCCGGATACGTTGGCTGGTGTGTATATAATGTTAATAATACTGCAAACGGAAAAAAAGGCTATGTATACAGCGCCTCCAAACAGGCAAAAAAATTTGCCAAAATGGGTTTTGGGAGTTATAGAAAATCAAAGGATGTAACAGATTATAAGCCGGGTGACATTATGAGCTCCTCATGCTCATGCTGCGGTCATGTGTGGATTGTTATTGGACAGTGTGACGATGGAAGTGTGGTTATAGCTCATGCATCTCCACCGGGAGTTGTACTTTCGGGAACGGTTACTCCAAAGGGGAAGAAGAACAGCGAGGCGGTTAAGCTTGCAAGAAAATATATGAAGAAATACTATTATGCCTGGTATAAAAAATATCCTGATGTCTGCAAAGGCAGTTCATATCTTTCACATTACGGTCAGATGAGATGGGATACAGAGGGAGAGAATTGTGTGCTCTCGGATCCGGACGGATATGAGGAAATGAGTGCAGAAGAGGTACTTAAAGATCTTTTTGGAGAAACACTTGAGAAATGAAACTTTATTTGAAAAGGAGTGAATGCCTATGAAATATCTTAAATTATTGAATCTGATACCGTTGATTGTGTTTTTTGCAGTAGATAGATTGTTTGACTCGCTTGTTAATCCAATACCGATAATAATTATTATCGCATTGGGAGTGATGAATACAGTTTTATCAAAGAATATGAAAGAATATCTCATTTCATCAGTTATATTGGTTGTTTTAAGTGTGATAGGGATGATATTTGAAGCATATTATTATTACTATTTTGTTAATCCGGATCCTGAGGCACCAATTTATGCTACAGCTCTTGTAATAATATATGCAATATTTGCATTAGTGGCTGCAGGTATAGGAACAGCCATAATGGCTTTCAAGAAAAAATGGTGAGGATTTTATAATGGATCGGAGAAAGATTAGTACGGATCTTTTTATGGCTATTAATATTCCAGAGAGCGTGCGGGAGAATACGCTTGATCTGAATGTGGGATTTGACGACTATTTTGATGAGTGGGAGGTTATCATAAGATATACAGGTTCATTGGACAACATACGTGAAGAACTTAATATAAGTATAGAGGAACTGCTTGGGGGATATGCGATTGCGCGTATTCCTCAGTTTCTTATTCCGGTTCTTTCGGAATATCCTGAGATAGATTATATTGAAAAGCCTAAAGCATTGTTAATAAATTCAATGAATGGGGTTGATGCTTCCTGTGTCTCCAGAGTAAGACTTCCTGATTATAATCTTACGGGACGCGGTACATTGGTTGCGTGTCTTGATTCGGGTGTGGATATTTATCATCCTGATTTTCAAAATGATAATGATACAACAAGAATTGAAAGAATATGGGATCAGACTGTATTTGGTAATCCTCCGTCTGGATTTCAAACAGGCAGTCTGTATACGGCAGAGGATATTAATAATGCAATATCTGCTGAATTACAGCGTATCAGTATTAGATCGGGTGGCATTGATGGAAGAGAGTTGAGAGATTCTACAGTATTTGGTGGAAGAGATATAGTACCGGTGTTTGACAGCACCGGGCATGGGACGGCAGTATTGGGGATAATTGCCGGTAACGGAAGGGCATCAGGAGGGCGTAACGCAGGAATGGCACCAGAGGCAGGAATAGTTGTTGTAAAGCTTGGTAATCCTGATGACAGGGGATTTCCAAGAACCACACAGCTTATGTTAGCAGTTGACTACTCGATAAGATATGCGATCTCTGTCGGAAAGCCTATAGCTATTAATATCAGTTTTGGCAATAATTATGGGGCACATAACGGAGAAAGCATTTTGGAGAGGTACTTGGATGAGGTGGCAAATCAGTACAGAACATCTATTATTGTGGGAGTTGGAAATGAGGGTATAACTTCACGACATGCATCGGGAAGATTAAGAATGGGAAGTACTGAGATTATTGAGATAATCGCAGGTGATTATCTGAGATCATTTAATCTACAGATATGGAAAAATTATCAGGATGATTTTGATGTGATTGTAGAGACGCCTTTTGGAAGAGAGATAGGACCATTTTCTGATCTGGCGAGTGTGCTGACATATACATCTATGGACAATGTTGTGGCGGCTTATTATGGTATGCCTACTCCGTATAATCCGAAACAGGAGATATATATATCATTTAGCTCGGATAGAGATTATGTCACTCCGGGGATATGGAGAATTTATCTAAGGTCAAAAAGAATTGTATCGGGTGAATATGATATGTGGCTTCCTGTGGCGGGCAGTACATCCGCAGAGGTATCATTTACAAGACCTGATATATATAACACAATAACTATTCCGTCATCAGGGCGGTATGTGATATCCGTGACGGCTTATGATTCCCGTAATGACACACATGCAGCATTTTCAGGTAGAGGGGTTGATTTGGTGAATGGTGGGGTGTCATATACGGAAAAGCCGGATATATCTGCGCCCGGAGTGTCTATTAACAGTACAAGTGTTGGCGGTGGTTACGGAGACTTTACGGGAACATCCTTTGCGGCGCCATTTGTAACCGGAGCAGCGTCACTTCTTATGCAGTATGGAATCGTGGATGGCAATGACCGCTACATTTATGGAGAAAAATTAAGGGCAATGCTTATTCGGGGTGCGCGACCGCTTACGTCACAGCAGTTCTTCCCGTCTCCGTTGATTGGATGGGGTGCGCTTTGTGTATCTGATAGTATTTAAGTGCGGTTTGTGTGAAATGTATTTGAATAAGAAAGAGGTATATGAGAAAAACCAGAATAAAGTAATTACAAAGAAAAGTATCGAAGAATATTTTAAAAACTTGAATCTTCCTTCATTTACTGTTGACAGTTTGAATATTCCGACTGTGACAGAGTTCCCGGCTGAGTGGGTTAATGAATGTGTGAAAAAGTGAGCAGTTTATTAAAAGGGTGTAGAGAATTATTTATAAATGTTATTGATTGTTTGAAAATATAATTGTACAATTCTTATATTAATCAGAATGCATTGTGCATGTTATCTACAAAGTGAAAGGATGAATACAATATGAAAACAGCTATAATTTATTATTCAATGTCGGGAAACACAGAGTATGTTGCCAAGATGATTGCAAAGCATATTGGTGCGGATATTATTCACATTGAGCCCGAGAAGGCATATCCGGATTCAGGGGCTAAGAAATTCATCTGGGGTGGCAAGAGTGCTGTGATGGGAGATACACCTAAGCTTAAACCATATGACTTCAAGGCAGATGAATATGACAGAGTGGTATTTGGTTTTCCGGTGTGGGCGTCCACCTTTACACCGCCTATCCGTACTTTCATAGAAGAGAACAGAGATGTGCTTAAGGATAAGAAGATTGCGGCTTTTACCTGTCTTGCAGGAAACGGTGGTGAGAAGGCACTTGATAAGCTTAAGAAGTTTCTTGGGATTTCTTCATTTGATGCAGAACTTATATTGATCGATCCGAAGGAAAAGGCAAATGCGGAAAATGATAAGAAGATTGAGGAATTCTGCAGTAAGCTTCAGTAGTGTGCTTGAATGGGAGAGAAAAAAGGGGACACTAAAAGAATGGGAGTGATGTTTATATGATATCTGCAAGTTTGACTAAAAAAATTGATTTATTACCACAGGAAGAGTATTCAATGGTGGAAGAATATGTTAACAGAGTATCTGAATTTGTAGTGAAAAAGCAGCAAGACAAAGCATGGAAGTCAATAAAAAATGATCTTAAAAATGCAGAAAAATCTATGGAAGAATATGGAACGGTTTCTTTTGATGAATTGAAGGGGAGACTTGGGGTGTGATTAATGGCAAGAATTGAATTATCGCAGATTGTGAATGAGAAATTAGTGAAATTATCTCGAGAACTGGTTGATATGTTTGGTGAAAAACGGGGGTAAAAATATAATTTCTAATATTATTTCAGGATTAGAAAATTTGCAACTCTTTCCTAATGCAGGAATTCCGATTTCTGTTATATATG
Source organism: uncultured Clostridia bacterium (assembly GCA_946186175.1). Classification (GTDB taxonomy): domain Bacteria; phylum Bacillota; class Clostridia; order Lachnospirales; family Lachnospiraceae; genus CAG-590. The sequence continues at coordinate 7,229 of CAMHMG010000152.1, forward strand.
ATGTGGAGTCTGAGTTTGAAAAGTATTATGTATTGTTTATAGAGAAAAATTATTTCCTG